>WJLE01000175.1 GCA_014728655.1 Candidatus Uhrbacteria bacterium | reverse complement strand
TTTCCATCCGTTCGTTCCTTACCGGTACACATTCGTATACCCCGTCCATGTTCGGTAGCCGCGGTCGTCCACGAGGAGTGCAGCGTATGTGACATACGGGAACTGGTCATAGGGACCGCCGGTCACGGAACAGGAGCCGGTGTTGTAGCAGGTCTTCACCAGTTCCGCATTGACGTAGATCTCAATGCGATCAATCCCATCGCGGTCGGAACCATTCGTGTACACCGTCATCTGTTCGCCGTAGCGGATGCCGCCATCGCGGTCGGACCAGATGTAGAGCGAGCTCGGGTTCGGATCGTCGTGGTCAGTATCCGGCAGATCTGAACCGTCATTGTCACGCATATCGATGTCGCGGCCATCCGTCCACTGCGTTCGGCCGTCGTAGTGGCGGACGCGTGCGTTCAGCGTGATGCGCTCTCCGCGGTTCCAGTCCCGTCCTTCCAGCTCGTACTCACAATAGCGGGTGGCGTCCGTCTGGCTATAGGAGCAGCGTTCCACCTCTTGACCGTCTGCGTAGATCCGGATCTCCTGAATCCCGTTCTTGGCCCAGGCGCTGGCACGGTAGATGAGCTGCTCATCCCGGTCGATCCAGGACACGTTCGGCGAGAAGGAATCCCAGACATCGAACTCGTAATTGTCGTTGTTCGATGTATCGTTCTGCGTGCCGCGGTGGTAAACGTTTTTCCCATCTGTAAACGTGTAGCGTCCGGTTTCATCCCAAACCTGTGCGTTTACAAAGATGTTGGTGTTTTTTGGGTAGGCACTGGCGTAGATGATGTGCGAACACTCCACGTCGTTCCCGCCGTTGTAGTGACAGGTGCGCTTTACCTCTCCGTTCACGATAATTTCAATACGATCAATCGTATCCTCGTCCCAAGCGCCGACGTTGTAGCTGACGCTTTCGTTGGACTTGAACTCGCTCCAGTTCGGATCGAGCCACTGCCAGGTATGGATGCCGTTCCCTTCGTCGATCTTTGCCTCACCCTCATGATCGCCGGACGGCTCCTCGTCATTCGTGTCGACCGGATCATTGCTTCCGTCAGAGACGCCGTTGTCATCAATCACCTTCACGAGCTTGGCCGTGATCGGGTACGTTGGTTCGTTACGATCGAGTGCGGAATAGGTTCCGCCAAGCAGCAGCGTCTCATCGTTATCCGCTGCACCGGTCAGGAAGAGGTCACGCGTTTCACCGTAGTCATAAACATCCGTCGAGGTGATTCGAATCACGTGCTTGTCCATGAGCAAGATCCAATCCGAGCCAAACGGCAAGAGGTTTGAGTTTGCTCCATTCGTATCGATTTCACCAAGGGGCCCCCTGAATCCGGAACCCATTGCATGCCAGGAGAGCGCTTCAATTTCATGAAATGATCCATTGGTGTATTCGTATGCCGTCAGTGCAAATCCCATGGCGGCATTGCCGTGCACGAAGAGCAATGCTTTTTCCCCATTTGTTTGTAGCGCGTGCAACGAACTAGTCACGACGGAAGGATGTGGACAGGTAATGCTGGTGAACGTTGATCCGTTGAAACGATAACAATAGAGATAGGTATCACGTACGTCATCGTATGGACCTTCGCCAACGACGAGCCACTCGTTTCCAACGGGAACGACGCGCACGTTAATCGAGTTACTGGTGGAAAATCCAAGATTCGTACTGTAGAGGTAGTTATCCTGAAACTCCTGCAGTGTTCGTACCGCGTCCGGATATGCTCCAAAACGAGCGGGGGTACTGATCCGCTGTGGTGGGGTGGTGTTTCCGTACCAACGGAACAGGCGACCCTTGGTCGTCACGATCATCCATTCTCCATCCCGGCCTTCAATCGAGCTGATCCCTTCGTTGGATGCAAAGACGCTACGGACCGTGTTGGTGTAGTTAATATAGTCGCCGTTGCGGTGAGCAACGATGCGGAAGTTGTTGTCGAAACGGACAACGTCTTGCAAGAACAGAACCGTGCCGGCGCGGTCGCTGACGATGTCGTCCACGCGATCGATGTTCTCACGTCGAACATCAAGCGTGACGATGGAGCTGACCGTTCCGTCGTACCAGTACACCTGACCGCCATCCCAAAGGCTGATGCCGTCGGTGTAGAACCAGCCGTCCTCAGACCAGGCAACGGCCCAGACCGGACGCTGGGTTTGATAGGTGACACGATGAGAGATGTCATGCCAGGACCAGGGGCCCGTGGCGGCGCTTGCAGCCGGAACCAATACGGAACCAGCCAACGCAAGCATCATGAGAGAAATGATGAGGCGTTTCATATGTTGAGAGATGGTTAGATGGTTGGGTGGTTAGATGGTTAGTGTCGGTGTCGGACAGCTTTGGCATGATCGCTCATGGATCGCCCCCTAACAATCGAACAACCCTTCGTCGTCCCGCATGCGGGACTCCTCAGGGCAAGCGTAACCATCTAGTACCCTGGCTTCACGAACCCCCTACGGATCCGGTTCTTGCGAACATCTGAACCTAGTACATTTTTGCTGAAAAGTCAAGATTTTCAAGGTTTTATTTGATTTTCACGAATCATCTCGATTGCGTAGTACCGAATTTGTTGCTTTATTAAGCATTTTTCTGTTTTACGGACCGGATCCAGCGGATGAATCCTTGCGTCTCCGTCTGTTCATTCCGTAGATCCGTTGAAGTGGAATAACGCTCCGGAGAGCTTAACACGTCTTTGAGCAACCCTGTCCAGAGCTGTGGTTTGTTCGGAGGCGCAAAGAGGGTTCCGTCCGGTGCGGTTTCCGGCAATGATCCGTGCGTGGACGCGATGCAGGGAGTGTTGAACTGCGCGGCTTCATGCAAGGGAAGGCCGAAGCCTTCGTACCAGCTGGGGTAGAGGAATGCGGAGGCGTGTTGATAGAGCGATGCAAGCTCCTCGTCTGTGACGCGCTGCTTGCGGATGATCCACTCCGATCGTGGTGCGTGGTGCGTGGTGCGCAGGGAGCCGATGATGACGAGCTGCAATGGTTCAAATTCCGGCTGGGAGCGGAGGGTCTCCACGGCCTGGATGGCGGTGCGAACGTTCTTGCGAGGGTCTGATTCGCCGATGGTTAGGACATAGGGCGTTGGGCGTTGGGCGTGGGGCGTGGGGAGTTGGAGGTCGTTTGAGCCACCCAACTCGCTACGCGAAACTCGCAACGTTGGTATTCCGGGATGAAAGGTTTCAATCTGTTCTTCGGGTAGATCTAGCAAACGTACGGCATCCAGTTTCGTCGTCTCACTCACCGTGAAGATGCGATCCGCACGACGGGCAAGCTCCTTGGGATTCACGGCTTGATGCCAGAGCCGCATCTTCCAAGGGAACCAGCTGGATTGGATCAGGAATGACAGGTCATGCAGGATCAGTGCGTAAGGTGTTTTCACGTATCCGACGAAACCCAGGTTCGTAAGGAGTACGACATCGAACGGTTCGTTAATGCGTTTTTGAACCTCGTGGTCGATGGATGTGGTCCCGAACACGGAAAGTGCGGTCCAGAGTTTATTGGGGAGCTTGAGATGAAGA
>WJLE01000174.1 GCA_014728655.1 Candidatus Uhrbacteria bacterium | reverse complement strand
TCGTACTCACCCCTCGCAGACGGCTGGATGTCCGAGCAGGCACGCAGGATACTTGATTTGTAGATGTAGATACCTGTAACCGCGAAGTCTGATGGCGGATCTGACGGCTTCTCAAGCACTCTGGTGATACGACCATTGCGCAACTCCGGAACACCAAAACGTTGCGGGTCAGGCACGCGAGAAAGCGCTAGTAGACAATCCAATTCCTCACGCTGAAACTTTTCAACAAGCGACTTGATGGATCCAAGAATGATGTTGTCCCCTAAGTAAAACAAAAACGGTTCATCCCCTAACCACTCTGCAGCATTAGAAATGATATGCGCCAACCCCTTTGGACCACCCTGCTGTTCTAAATACGTGATATCCATTCCCCAGCGACTCCCGTCTCCAAGGATCTTCTGTAACTCCGTCTCACCGGGATTGATATTGATTGCAACCTCCGTAATCCCACACTCCTGAATTTTCTCGAGTGCATATTCCAACATCGGTTTATTCACCAATGGAATCAAGTGTTTATTGATGGTAAATGTAATTGGTCGTAGACGCGTCGCGCGTCCTCCAGCGGTGATTAGAGCTTTCATATCAGGGTTGGGGGGGGTTGGAGGTTGGGGGTTGAGCGTTGAGACCGTTTGTTACCTCACAACCGATTATTGATGATCGAATACGAATGACCTAAGACTTCACGACGTTACAACGAACCACGTGCAACTGATGACTTACCACTTACGACAAACGACTCACCCGCCTCGTACCGCTGCTCATCAGACGCGAGATACTCCCCGCTTTTGATATTCCTCCACCAGTCCTCATTCTGACGATACCAATCAATCGTTTTACGCAAGCCGTAAAGGAAGGGCGTCTCCGGTTTCCATCCCAGTTCCGTCTCCGCCTTCGTCGGATCTATGGCATACCTTCGGTCGTGCCCGGGACGGTCCTTCACCATCTCCACCATCTCTTTGCCAAAACCCATCTCGAACAGAATGAGACGGGTCAGTTCCGCATTCGTCCGCTCGCTGCGACCGCCAAAGCAATACGTTTCTCCGAGCTTCCCTTTTCGGAGAACCAGATCCACTCCTTTACAATGATCCTCCACATAAATCCAGTCCCGGATATTCATTCCATCCCCGTAGAGCGGAACCTTCTTATTTTTTAACAAGTTCGTGACAAAGAGCGGAATGAACTTTTCCGGAAACTGGTACGGTCCGTAGTTATTTGAACAGTTTGAGATTGTTACCGGAAGTCCATGCGTATGCCACGCTGCCCGTACCAAAAAATCTGATCCCGCCTTGGAGGCGCTATATGGACTTCGCGGATCATAGGACGTCAATTCCGTAAACGCACCATCCGTTCCCAAAGATCCATAAACCTCGTCCGTGGAGATGTGGTGTAAACGAATGCCTCCGGCTTTCCGACACGCATCCAGCAACACCTGCGTCCCTAATACATTCGTCCGCACAAACGAGGAAGGATCCTGAATTGAACGATCCACGTGGGATTCCGCTGCAAAATGCACCACCGCGTCCATCCGCTTCACCAATCGATCAACCAACGTCGCATCGCAGACATCCCCCTGAACAAAATGGTACCTGGGATTCCGTTCCACCGGAGACAGGTTCTCCAAATTACCGGCATAGGTAAGTTTATCCAGCACCACAACTTCATCGGTCGGATGTTGATTCAACACGTACTGGACATAATTGGAGCCGATAAAACCGGCTCCGCCGGTAATCAGAATACGCATAGGACTGGGAGCAGTTCACCACAGCATCGAAGATTAAGCAACGCTACTCCTCGTGAAGCGTTCCCGGCCAGACCAGTAGCGCCGTGCCTGCGACGATCAGCAGGCAACACAACGCCAACACAACCCCCGTCAACCGGCCCGTAAACGGAACCATGATCAGAAACCAACTAACAGTACCTACAAAGGCGATCGCTCCGGTCAAGATGACCAGGTACGGGGAGCGCTTCGTGTGGCGGTTGATCGCATCCATCGTCATTACAATCAGCGCAACCATCACAAACGGAATCGGATCAAGATAGGGCGTGATGAATCCCGGGATGACCCATTCCATCACAAGCAACAGCATCCCGAAGATCGCAAGTGCATAGATCGCATGCGCACTCCATACCCGCAAGAAGTGTCTCAGTTCCATACATTTGGAAGTTTACGCCGGAGCGCATTCATTATCTCCATCTTTAGGACACGCCACCACTCCGATCCGGAAAGTGGCGGTCGCCGGTATGTCAGGCGTACATGACGAATATCAACGGCGCCGCCACGTGTTTCGATGTTTGGCGCGGACACGGCGAAGCGCAGATGATCATTTCTGGGATCAATGTCGAAGTTCACGCTTGTCCGATACCACCCGTCCTCCAACGGTTCCGGTCGCGTATAGGGTGTCAAGATCGCATCAATTCCTTCCGCCTCCGGATCCGTCCATGACGTAAGACGTCTAGGGTGCGGCGCAAAAAACGCCTTCGGCTCAAACGCAAACCACCCGTCCCCCACCACCCGCAAATCCCCATGGGGCGCGACGAGCTGTTTTGGGATCGTATCGGCATCCGAACGGTTCAACTCAAACACCTCATGCGTCCGGACCAGTTCGACGGATTGTTCCCCCAACGACACCACCTGCAATCCCTCCTGATGAAAGGTTTCCAACACCAGATGCCGGGAATCCGTCCATGCAACACCGGGCTGTACTTCATCCTTGTAGCCCACCAGATCTCCAAACGAAACACGCGGACCCACAACCCATCGCCGAGACGGAGTTGCGATTGAGCGAATGAATACATCATCTTCGGCAATCAACTGGACTCGATAGACACCCGGAGCTAGCCCACGACGTTCAATCGTATGTTCAATCACACGCCCCATCCGTGCATCCTGCGAACCACCGATCCCAACCGCATCCGTTTGCAGTACCTCATCCTGATGCAAGAGCTGGATCACCACCGTATCCCTTCCCTTGGATCGATTCGAATCCTGCAGTTCAAAAGTAAAACGAATTTGATCTTCACTGGGCAACGCATAGAAGTCATGGGACCCGCGTAGGGATACCTCCGTGCGTCGCAGATCCGATGCCGGGTCTTTCATTTCCAGTGCGGTTGCCGTTGCGTGCCATACCGCAAGTTTCGGATAGGCAGAAGTCCCCAGCAATGCCGGATGCTCTCCCTGACGGACATACCCCTGCCTCCCGGACTCCTCTGTAGCGATCCAATGGCTTGACTGTAACGGCTCAAACCAGATCGGTTCAAACTCGAATCCTAACGTCGTCTCATCACGTAATAAGCCAAACTCTACAAATGGCTGCCTTAGCGGTCGATATTCCAGCATGATCTCCACTTCATCAAATACACCCGGTAACCGTGCGGCGGAGTACACCGGATCCAAGTAGATCCGTTGCCCCCTCCAGCCACCCTCCTGTAAACCGGGACTGGATGTCCGCTCTGCTGGGAGAAAGGGATCCATCCAGGCACTCGTGCCGTCAAAAGGCAGGTCAAACGTCACGGTTCCACTGGGCGGAAATCGCTGCATCACCACCCAGCCGAAACCCGCCAGCAACATGAGCCACGGAAGAAGATAAAGAACCTGAAAAATGGGTGAGATGCGCATGAGACTTACGGATTTGGGATACGGACTTGCTCCTTGGCCTGTAGCAGATAGAACCGTTCGTTATCAACCTGAAACAATAATCGCGGTGCTCCAAGGGTAAGATAGATCTTGGTGTACAGCTCCTCCTCTTCCGTGAGCTCCCGATGGAAGAGGTACACATCCCGAGGGACAAAGGCCAACTCCAGCATCTCATTCGCATCCGGCAGCCGACTGGAAACGGCATAGGGTCCACTGGCAAAAATCTTATCCGAACGTTCAGACAAGATGACGGACCCATTCGGGACAAGCTTATCCACCTGTGCGCGGATCGCCGTGTAACGTCGCAACTGATGCTGCGTCTGCACGATGCCCTCCTCATCGCCCAGAAAGGCCGTTAACGGACCATAGATCAGAAAAAACGCCAAAAGGATCATCGCAGTGAGTACACCACGATGCTTCATCTGCCATACACGATCCACAAACTGAGCGATCAGATACGCGATGATCGGCGTGAGTGGAAGCAGGTAACGCAAAAAACTATTTCCCAGCGATACGGTTCCGCGAATGTTATCGGTGTATTGCGCCTGTCCGTAAAACATCAAGAGCACTGCGATCATCCACCCTCCGATCAGCAGAACGATTCCTTCTTGCTTAAATCGAAACCGCCTCCGTAACAGAACGATCAATCCCAATGCCGCAACTGCGATCCAGACCCCCAAGTACCCGAATAGATATACACGCATATTCGACCACAGAACCCTGGGATGGAATCCAAACGGAAGATAATCCGAAAAGGTGGCGGAGGCCTGCGTTTCTACAGACATCAATGTGGGTACCTCCGTTAGCGTATCGTCATGCAATTGATAGCCGATCACCGGCATCTGAAACGGCGTGGAGAACGTGGGGTAGGTCTTGATCGCGGTATACAAGCCAAACAGACAAACGAATATGGTCGTCACACATACAATCAAGATACGAAAACGCTTAGTCCAGATCCACTTCCGGATCGGCGACTTAACCCCTGCCAGCAGACCCCACACGAACCAAGGAAACATCCATAACAATTCCACGGGCCGAATCAGGATTGCCGTCCCGATCAGGAGACCCGTGATCATGGGAACAATGTAATGCGTCACGATGGTCCTACGTTCCTCGCGGATGCCTCGTAGCAACCACACGGACCAAATCGTTAACGCAACGATGGGGAGGTTTGGAAACAGTCCTCGGTTCACGTACAACAGCACGGTCGGAAATGTCAGGAACAACGCGACGCTCATCCATCCGATGCGGGAGCGCTGTCTACTTGTTAACCGGAATAACGGATAGGCCGCACTTAAGACCAATAGTACTGTAAAAAAGGATCCTGCTCCCGTTGCCAGACGCTCAAAGATCCAAATGAGCATCGGCATCCCCAAAAAGCCAACTGGAACGAGTACAGAACCTTGACGAACCATACTCCGTGGGTGAAGAACGTTCAGCGAAGACAACTCGTCTTGCAGCTGATGTCCGATCTGTAATCCTTGCCCAGGCACCCAGGATTGTGCGAACAGATGAACGGCCGTTTCATCCGGAGACGCAAAGAGCACTGCCGTTGTTCGCGGTAACACGGATCCCGCCAACAGATAACAACATCCTGCCAAAACAAGGAGAACAGCCACGAGGGCGGTGCGGCGTTGCGTCTGCATGAAAATCAACGAGGATTACGTAAAAACAAGCATACCAGCCTACTCACAACCTGTTAATTGTTCGAGAGCAGACTCCCTGTTACGATATGCCCATGTTTAGAATTCTTGTCACCAGTCTACTGGTTCTCATCCTGGCCACGCCACTGACTGCCGTTGCACAAACGGACAGCCGTGGATTTAAGATTGACGAAGCCTTTGATCCCAACCTTGTCCTTACGGATCTGGACGTCTTTTCCACAGATGGGATGAGCTACGACCGCTTGATCTCCTTCCTTAGAAGCAAAGGGACATTGGCGGATTACCGTGCCGTGGATATCGATGGTGTTGAGCGAAGCGCACCGGACATCATCTGGAGAGTCGCCAACATGTATCAGATCAACCCGAAGTATCTGCTTGCATTACTCCAAAAGGAACAAAGCCTTGTCGAGGATCCCTACCCCACGCAACGTCAATTTGATTGGGCCATGGGATTTGGCGTTTGCGACAGTTGTTCCAAAGACGATCCGGCGATCTCCGACTTCAAAGGATTTGCGAATCAAGTTTATTATGCGGCGCGACAGATGCGGGAGAAGTACTACATGCGCCTACTTATGAATGGCGAAACACGATCCGGATACGCCCCGGGACGTACGGTGGAGATCGACGGAATCCAGGTGACACCGGTTAACTTCGCCACCGCTGCGCTATACACCTACACGCCGCACATCCACGGCAACATGAACCTTTGGAAGATCTGGCGCCGCTGGTTCAGCAAGAAGTTTACGAACGGCACGGTGGTTAAAGGGATTCCCAGCGGAAACGTCTATTGGATCCGCTACGGTCAAAAGCGTCCGTTTGCATCCCTGTCCGTTGCGATGACGCTGGTGGATCTGGAGAAAGCGATTGAAGTTTCGGACAGTGAACTCGCTGCCTATGAGGAGGGCGCTGCGATCCAGTTCCCGAACTATGCACTGCTACGTGACCCGAACGGAAAAATCTGGCTGATTGTAGATGAGGACCGTCGCCACATTGCGGACATGGAAACGTTCCGAAAATTTGGATTCAATATGGATGAAGTGGAAGCCGTTCAGGACGTTGACCTGACCAGCTACACCATCGGACAGAAGATCACCGTGGACAGTATGTACCCACAGGGCAGACTGGTGCAGGTCGAGGGCTTGCGCGCCGTCTGGTACGCGGAAGGAGGAAAAAAGCAACTCCTGCGACACCCGGCATTCCTATCCCTGTACTTCGCCGGTCAACGCCCGCAACAAATCCAGCAATCGGATTTGGACGCCTTGGAACTTTCTGCGCCTTACGTGATCCATGATGGGGAGCTTGTGAAATCCGATGATCACCCAGCCGTCTTCGTGATCGAGCACGGCATTAAGCGTCCCATCCCATCCGGAGATGTGTTTGAAGAAACGGGGTGGAAATGGTCCAACATCCTTACCGTCCCTCAGAGCCTGCTGGATTTGCACGAAACGGGTGCACCGATTTTGCTGGATGCAGAAACGCCAACGCTAACGATGGCGGCCGATACGTATGCTCGTCCTTAGCGCGATCGTCCCCCACTCCCCACTCCTTGCACAGACCATCGGTAAACAGAAACGTGATGCACTGCACGCAACGTTAAAAGCATTTGTAGAGATTGAAGAGCGGCTCTACACCAAGAAGATCGAAACCGTGGTCATGATCTCGCCGCATGCGGCGCACTATCCCGATGCATTTAGTGCAAACATGGCGCCTTCATTCACCGGAACACTGAAGACCTTTGGAGATCACGACACGCATGTAAACATTCCGGCAGACATTGCACTACTCGATACGCTGCAACGGCAATTCAGAACAACGGAGCATCTTCCTTTTACGTTGTCCTCCAACGAAGAACTGGATTACGGGTTTACCATCCCCCTCCTTCTCTTAAGTCGCCACCTGAAAAACACAAAACTTGTACCTCTGGCACCGTCCCAACTCGGACCCCAATCCCACTTGGAATTCGGTCAGGAACTCCGAAGGATCATAGATGAGACTTCCACGAGGACGGCATTTATCGCATCCGCAGACCTTTCCCATAGGTTGACGGAGCATTCACCCGGTGGGATGAGCGTAGAAGGTCCGGCATTTGATGCCACCATCCGTGCAAAACTGGCCGCAATGGATACGGAGGGCCTACTCTCGATGGACTTGGAAGCGATTGAGGCTGCGGGCCAATGCGGCTACTTGCCTATCGTTACGTTAGCCGGACTTCTGGATGGAACGAACACGACCTATCGTGAACTTTGTTACGAAGCGCCGTTCGGAGTAGGCTATCTCACAGCTCTGATCGACTCGTGACAGGGCTAACACCCCATGTTTGCTACCGTCATCCCTGCCATTCGGACGCCACGGACCGTAGGCGGTTTTGATTATGTAATCCCCGCAGATCAAACCGTCGGGGTTGGAGACCTGGTTCAGATTCCGTTTCGAAACGTCGTAAAGGTGGGCATCGTACACTCGATACAGGAGGATCCGCCAAAGGGCATTCCGAAATGTAAGGAACTGCTAGGTCGCTACGCAGATCTGCGGATGCGACCGCAGTCACTCCAGCTGCTGGAGGCGCTGGCAAAACGATCCTTTTGTTCCCTTCCAAGCGTGCTGCACGCATGGCTTGGTCAGCTGCCAAAAAAACCGGAAACCATCCAAGCATCCAAACCGGTCACGGGTACGCAGATGACATCAGAAACCCGTTTTGATGCGGATCCGGAAACGGCGCTGCTACGAGATGTGATGGTGTTAAGCAAAAGCCCATTGCGCATTCTGATCATCGTTCCATGGGCAGGCAGGGCATCACGAATCGCAACACAGCTGAACGCATCCGTACTCACCAGTCAGTCTGCCATGGGTGCACGATTTAAGGCATGGAGTACATTCGTCCAAGGAGCGAGCAATGTCCTCGTCACCACCAGGCTGGGCGCATGGCTTTCCACGGAAGCGGATATCGTTCTACTGAATGAGCCGGAAAACGATGACCATAAACAGGATGAGCTCTCACCGCGCTTTGATGCACGATGGATCACAGAAGCCGCGCAACAATTTGGCATTCCCGTCCGTCAGTATGGAACCACTCCACCACTCCGTACGTTTACAAACCCCACGCTTCCGACGCGCATCCCCACGCTTGAGCCGGATCTGATCGGAATTGATATTCATCGAGCCGATTGGTCCGATATTCCGGGCTTACAGAATCGGACCGTGATCGAGATTGAACGTGCGATAAAAGCAAAACGTCCCATCTCGATGATCCACCCCATCCATGGGGATCGCGCCGCTCTCCGCTGCTCGGATTGTTCCTGGCAGGCCAGTTGCTCGCGTTGCGGTGCCAGCTTGCATCTGCAGCAACAAAAACTCCTCTGCAAGCGATGCAACCAGCATGACACCATGTCACCGGTCTGCCCGGTCTGTCGTGGTACGGATCTCTCAAAGTCCCGACCCGGACGAGAACGCATGGAGTCCGCGCTAGCGCGATACAAACCCGCACCGATTCAGATCCATTCCATCGGGTCCTGGAATACTGCGAAGATTCCGGAAAAGGGGCTTATCGTATTATCCGACCTCTCGCTATTTGTAGGATCAACGGAAGATTTACGTAAACAGGAGCAACGCATCATCCATGGAAGACGTCTTGCAACGGAAGCGCTACGCACACAAAGTACGCTGGTCGTGCAGGCCGATTCCAGCCTACTGACAGCTTACAAAAGCTGGCTGAAGACGGAGGGCTGCGAGCTGGCCATGCGCGAGGAACTGAAGGAACGAGCGTTATTCCGACTTCCCCCTGCCTGGCGGTTGGTAAAGATCATCATTCGTGGCAATGAAGGGCACGTCAAACGCCAAAAATCGCTGTTAGAGCAACGTTTGCAGCCGAATGACCCGTTTATCCTTAATGGACCGTATGAGGTGCAACACGTCCCAAATAGCCGTGCACAACGATTTATTCTTCATCTTTCCGCCCCGCAGGGAACGCCGCTAAAAACGATCGAATACGTCCTCGAACCCCTCATGCGTACAGATGTCCTTCTGGACCTTGACCCCATTGCTTTTTTCGAGTAATATCCTTTGATTATGCATGATTCCTGGGAAATCCTAACGCATCCTAACCCAAACCTCCGCCAACGTTCGGAGGAGTTTGATGTGGCCCAAATCACAACACCGGAGTTCCAGGCATTCGCAGACAAATTTGCTGCAAAAATGATCACCGCTGACGGCGTTGGACTGGCCGCACCACAGATTGGCTTTAAGAAACGCATCATCGCCGTCCTGGATCGGGAGAATATTTACGTGCTCATCAACCCAGAAATCGTAAAGTCTTCTGAGGCGAAACAGGAAAGCGAGGAGGGCTGTTTAAGCGTCCCTGGTGTGTTCGGACTGGTGGATCGCGCCAAGCGAATCAAAGTCCGAGCGCACGATCGCCACGGCCGCGTTATCGAGATCGAAACCTCCGGTTACCCGGCAACCATCTATCAGCACGAGATCGATCACCTCAATGGCGTGCTGTTTATCGATAAAGCAACAACAATCACCAAGGGAGTGATCAACAAGGATTAAGGAACGGGGTACGGCCCACCACCTACTCCCAACTCCATATTCCCTACCCTTACTCCCCACTCCCCGCATGTACCGCATCCTCTTCCTGGGCACTCCCGAGTTTGCTGTCCCAAGTCTCCGTGCACTCGCAACGGATGAACGTTTTGAGATCGTTGGCGTTGTCACACAACCGGACCGGCACGTTGGACGCAAAGGGACGATCACCCCACCACCCATCAAGGTCGCTGCGCAGGAACTGGGAATTGAAACGATCAAGCAACCGGAAAAACTGAAAGACGAGGAGTTCATAACCTGGATCGAAGAGATCGGCCCCACCTGCGACGCATTCGTGGTCGTGGCCTATGGCAAGATCTTCCGTCCCTGGTTTTTGGAGCTGCCGAAAAAGGGACTGGTGAACGTACACGCTTCCCTGCTCCCTCGCTGGCGTGGTGCGAGCCCGATCAACGCTGCGATCGCAGAAGGTGACGAAAAATCCGGTGTATCGATCATGATGATCGAAGAAGAGATGGATGCTGGCCCCGTTCTTGCGATGACGGAGACGGAGATCGCGAACAACGAAACCGCACAAACCCTCCATGACCGTCTCTCGACCATGGGTGCCGATCTACTACCAATGACCCTAGCGGATTATCTTGAGGGCAAGATCAAACCAACATCTCAAAACCAGGATCTGGCAACCTATTGCAAGATGATCACCCGTGAAGACGGGAAGGCGGATTGGAATGAACCTGCAGAGGTTCTAGAACGAAAACTCCGCGCCTACACCCCATGGCCGGGGCTTTGGATGGAGGTGGATGGGAAGCGAATAAAGATCCTTGCCGCGGATCCGATCGATCAACCGGGAGGAAAGCCGGGCGATCGTGTAAGCATTCATGGAGAGCCTGCGGTCATTTGTGCAGATCAGACCGTACTGATTTTAAAAGAAGTACAACCGGAGAACAAACCCGTCATGAGTGGTGCAGATTTCCTGAAAGGAAATGCGTGGAATTAATCGGATCAACGTCTAACGATCCGCTTATTCGTCGTCAGAAGATTCGGAAGAACCCGTTAGACCGTCTTTGATACCATGGATGATGGGATTCATCGGCTCTGGGACAGCCGGTTGACGCCCCGTACGTCCTTTTGGATATTTCCCTCCTTCGATCTTGAGATCAAAGTCTTTTTCAATTTGATCCTTGTTCACATCGTTCACATTTCCACGGCGATACAGATCAATGACGAACTCCTCAATCTCCTTACGAACGTCCGACCTTCCCGGTAGCCCTGCTAAGTTCTGATGGATCCTTATCATCAGTTTGTAATAATCCGAGTGATGTGTTTGCCAACTGGAGAGATCCAGCTTTACATTTAAATATCGTGTACGAAAATCACTGGTCACCAATCGGTGATATGCACCGGGATCGATTTCGACCCTTCCTGTTGCATGCGCTGAGAGAAATCGATACTGCGCTTCATGCAAACTGCCCCATAAATGAATTTTGACCGTACCGGGATGTTCCAATAGTTTTTTTGCAATTTGTTGCTCCTCTTTCGCAATCGGTGTTCCATTCTTATCTTCATTACAATTCAGTCCGGTTAGATATCCGATGGTATCTTTCTCTGTGAGACCATGCGTTCGTAGATGGTGCGCGGTTTCCCATTTCGGCTCTTTGCC
>WJLE01000173.1 GCA_014728655.1 Candidatus Uhrbacteria bacterium | reverse complement strand
GGCACATCCTCGTGTGGTGCGATGAGCGGGCAGCCGGTTGCCTGAAGCGTTTCTTGGGTTCCACCGACATCCGTGGCAATCACCGGTGTCCCCTCCGCCATGGCTTCCAGCAGAATCGTCTGTTGATTTTCGAGCAACTTGGATGGTGCAACCAGGAGTTCGGACTCCCGAATCGCTTGCCGGACCTCCGATGGAGTCCGAACGCCGTCGCAGACGATGCGCCGATCCCGGATCTTCAAAACCTGCGGACGCATGGGGCCATCGCCAATGATACGGATCGTCCGGATCTCCCCGGATTCAACCAATGGGACTAGTTCCAACAAGTCATCAAACCCCTTGTCTTCGCTCAACCGCCCCACAAACAGCAGCGTCCCGGGGTACGATCGGATCCGGTCCGAGGTAGGATGCAGCTCCATCGGATTCGGTAGGACCCGATGATCCAGACCGCGAAAGCCGTAGCCCTGATGCCAGGCCAACAACCAGGACGTGGGGCTGATCAGGATCGTTGGCTTCCCGAAGAATATCGCCTTTCGATAACGCGCCCAAAACGCCCTCCAAAGACGCTTCAGCGGATGCCGAACATCCGTGGCATAGAGCTGCCCAGAAGGCTCTGTCAGCTGAATATCGTGCAGAATATGCATCCACGGAATCCCCTTGCGCTGAACCATGGACGGCGTTCCGATGCCACAGCCGGTAAGGTTGTGCGAGATGAGCACGTTCGGCTTCCAAGCAAGGATCTCCTCCACCAGATCCATTATCGGAACCAGATCCGTCACCAGGTGAAACCAAAGCCGCGCCAACGGATGCATCTGCGCTAACCGGCTGAACTTCGAGGGAAACCGCTTGACATGAATATGGTCGGAACGCATCGTGGAAACATCTCCGGTCTGCTCCGACCGTGGTGCCCACACACGCACGTCATGTCCCTGCGCCGCAAGCTCCTCAACCTGCAACCAGGTGATCTGCTCCGCACCGCCACGTCCATCGGGTGGGAAGGTGTTTGCCAGGATCGCTACGCGCATAGGAGTTGAGGGTTGGGGGTTGGGGGTTGGGCGAATAGATCACAAGCAGACAGGCGAGGCAACGTTACAGCCCGATACGCATCACCCACAACTCCTGACCGCCATGACGGCACGACGGGCGGGCACAACCCACAACGCGTCATGATCATACGAACGATCGATATTCCTCCATCAACCGCTCCACATGCACATCCCAGTTAAACTGCTCGCGTGCAAAGACGGCGGCCTGATGCGCATAGCGCTCCCGCAGCGGGCGATCTGCCAACAACCGCTGAAGCGCAATACAGAGTTGGGCGGGATCGTTCGGTTTTACCAAGGTTCCCGTTTCCCCATCCCGTACAACCGTCCGAACACCGGGAAGGTTCGATGCCACGACCGGCGCACCGCACCGTTCCGCTTCCGCAGCCACCAGCCCGAACGCTTCCGCTCCACTGGTGGAAGGAAATGCAAACAGATCCATACACCGGTAGGCGTTGGCCAGATCCTCCCTGGATGCCAATCGTCCCGTAAACCGACACGCGGGTGCAATCTTCAACTCCTTAGCCCGGGCTTCGAAGATCCGCTCCAACTCTCCCTGCCCAACGAGTAGCAGTCGCGCTTCGTCGCGCAAGGAGGCGAATGCTTTCAACAGCACCGGAACGCCCTTAAACGCATGGGCACGGTCCATCCCTCCCACGAATCCAATCACGGGAACGTCTTCCGGAAGATCAAAACGGGACCGATCCCCTGCTCCGGGAGCAAAGACGTCCTCCACGCCAAACGGCAGTTCCATCAACCGATCCGGATGCGCGTGCTTAAACCCGGCGATGGAGGACGCGTCCGCATAGTCCGCAGAAGACACGAAGATCTTTTTGCAGGCCCGGAGCACGGCCGGTTGCGCCAGGATGCGGTACGCGTCAAAGACCAGCCCCATGGGGAACGGTGCCTGCGCATCCATATGGAACGTCATCACCAATGGCTTCTTCCGCCATAAGCACCACTGTGCAACTTTTTCCGCCGTTCCGAAGAACGGGTAATGCAGATGAATCACGTCTGCCTTTTTCAGATCCCGATCGATATCCGAAAGCGCCGCTGCATTCCCCCATCGGATGAATGCCTGTCTGCGAACCACAAAATCCTCCTCCGCTTCCCGAGGCGTTGTTTTAAGCGTGGGGGCAAGGATGTAGGCCTGAACGCCCTTCTGACGAAGGCGCTTGACCTGTTCAAAGGCAACCTGACCGATTCCCCCGGTCTGAGGGGGCGCAACGCAGGACAGATGGACCACTTGCATAACATTCAGGATAACGGACTTTTGATTCGCTTCAGTGCAGGATTCGTAAGATGGGTATAGATCTGCGTCGTTCGAATATTGGCATGCCCGAGCAGTTCCTGTACATAGCGCACATCAGTACCGTTTTCGAGCAAATGGGTGGCAAAACTATGACGTAAGCTATGAAATGTGGCTGGTTTTCGGATCCCGGAGCGCTGCAACGCTCGCGTAAACACCGCTTGTGCTGAGCGCTCCGTGAGACGCACACCCCGGTCGCTCGCGAACACGTGCTCATCCGGCCGCTTGCCCGCGATCAGGTTGCGGATCCCATTCACCAATGACTCGGGCATGACCGTGATGCGATCTTTTTTGCCCTTTGCGCCTTTCAGGTGAAGCGTCAGTTCATCACAATCTACGTCGCATACGCGCAGCGCAACAGCCTCACTCACGCGTAAACCCGCGCCATAGGACAATGCGATCAGGAGGCGATGTTTCGCATTAACGATCGCATCAATCAAGCGCGTAACATCTTCGCGCGATAGTACGATCGGAAGTGTCTTACTTCGTTTTGGCTGCCGAATGGGATGAAAATCAGCTCTCCGAAGTACTTCGATAAACAAAAAATTGTATGCATTTGCGTACAAAGAAACGGTTTGCGCCGACAGACCGCTCCGTAGCTTAACTTGCAGATAATCCTTAATCGCTACTTCCGAAGCGCTGCACAACGATTCTCCAAACACACTGAACGCATCTTCAATCACATGCGCATAAGCCTTTATCGTTTTTTGGCTATAATTGCGCAATTCCATTTCCCGAATTATCATCCTTACGAAATCCGTCATATACTACTTAACACACAATATTCGCATATCATACACATTTTAAAACGATATATACAGACTTATACGGATATCGAGGAGTTATACGCAATTCAAAAAATATTTTTCTAACGGAGAATAAAGAATGATAGGCTTTCAAAAAGGAATAAATTTGATTTTTTCTAAAAAAAGGAGGGGGATAAGATTGTGTTTTCCTCCGCTCCACTTCAGAAAACGAAATATTTATAACAATTCTAACTTTAATCTAAATAATATGACATTTTCACCAGCTTTAATTTCAATCATTGTTTTTACTCTCGTTTTAATAG
>WJLE01000172.1 GCA_014728655.1 Candidatus Uhrbacteria bacterium | reverse complement strand
CTCCCGGATGCAAACGGATTACTGCGTTTATTCTGGGGCGTCCTCTCAACCACCGGCGGTTTCATGCTCCTGCGGGGGGTCTGGTTCTATTTGGGCTGGCCCGTCACCGGCTGGGGCGCCACTCTTCCGCTTGCGGTGACCCTGCTACTCATCGCCGGATTTCGGATGCTTCGACAAAATCCGGAACGACCGTTTCGACACCACCGCATCTCGGGACTTCGCACAACCATCGTCCACGGGATCGCCGGAAGCCTTTCCGTCGCCGCATTCACCCTCGTCGCATACATTGCATGGAAGAGCGGGACCGTGGAAACGCTCCGGACACCCTGGCCCCTGCTACCACCCTGGGTGCTTCCGCTCATCGGCCTGCAGTGGCTGTTCGCAACGATCTGCGCCTGGAAGCTACGTAGCCCCTCTCTGAGTTGGATTCAGATTGGCGCAGCCATCGCATCCACGACCGTGATCGCACCGCTCATCTACAAGCTCGGATTCGGATTCGACGGATTCCTGCACATTGCCGGCGAACGCATCTTACTCGACACCGGAACGCTCTCTCCGAAGCCGCTCTACTACATGGGACAGTACGTCTTTACCACCTGGATCGCCGAACTGTTCCGGTTTGAGATTGCTTCCGTCGACCGTTGGCTGGTTCCCATCAGTGCCGCGCTGCTTCTGCCCGCATCCGTTGCGACCATGGTGCGACAGACCAAGTCCACATCGTGGATGATCGCCCTCCTCCTGCTCCCGCTCACTCCGTTTGTGGCAACGACACCGCACGGATTCGCTTCGGGACTGGGCGTCACTGCGGTGTTACTTCTACTTCCCGCCTCGGATCAGAACGGACACGCGATCCATCCGATACTTCCCATCCTACTGGCACTATGGTCGGCGCTCACGCATCCGCTGGTCGGGATTCCGGTTCTCGTTGCCGTACTGATGATCTGGATTGCGCGCAGCTCACACCCGATCCTCAAACACTTCAGCTGGTCATTGGCCGTACTCGCCGGGATCTCCATCCCCCTGCTATTTGGTACGGCGTCCGTATTCGGCTCCAGCGCAGGGATCCGGTTCGACCTGTCCCATCTTGTTTCCTGGAGCGCTTGGCAACCCATCCTAACCTCCTGGAACCCGATCGTGCAGAACCGGTATGCCATCTGGCCCTCTGCCGCTGTCTGGATCACCTCCTGGCTACCACTGCTTTCGATCCTGCTTGCCGTTGTCGGCCTCATTCGCGATCGCGTGAATCGCAGGATCCACCTCCATTGGATGATTGCAGCCGGTACCACCGCCATGGCTTCGCTGACGCTTCAACTTGCCGGGGATTTTAACTTTCTCATCGATTATGAACGCGGAAACTACGCCGAACGCCTGTGGTTCGTGGCCGGAATCTTCCTGCTCCCCGTTGCGCTTCCGGAGCTGGGTAGGCTCCTACAACACGCATCCCGCGGTGCAACACCGTCTGTTGCCGGTACGCTTGCCGCCATCGCCATTGTGACGGCCGGTACCTCATACGCGGCACTTCCGCGGCACGATGCCGTCACACCCAGCCGGGGGTACAGCGTCAGTGCCACGGACATCCGGGCCGTGAAGCTTATCCACGAAGACAGCGCAGACCAACCGTATACGGTCCTGGCCAACCAAAGCGTCAGTGCGGCTGCGGTTCGGACGTACGGATTCCTACGCTATCACGATGACGTTTTCTTCTACCCCATTCCAACCGGAGGCAAGCTTTATGAGCTCTTTTTGCAGGCTTCCTATGAAGACCCGTCCGTGGGCACCATGACGCTTGCCGGCCAGCTGGGCGGATCGGAACTGGTCTACTTGGTAGTGAACGACTACTGGTGGAAATCGGACGAGCTGATCGAACAAGCGAAACAGACGGCGGATCGTTTCTTCGAAATCGATGACGGAACGATCGTAATCTTTAAATACGACCTGGGTAAGGAGTAAGGAACATGGCGCAGTCTAGCGCCCTCATCCATCATCCCTCCTCCTTCATCCCTCGTTCAGACCCGCCCCAATCTCATCACCAACTCCACCAATGTTTTAACGTAGGCGCGTCGGTCGTGGCGACGGGCGCGGTCTCGCATCTGTTTGGAAATCTGATGCCATCGATCCTGATCGTTCATGAGCGCATGAACCGTTGCAGCAATCTGCTTAGGCACATCCTCGTGT
>WJLE01000024.1 GCA_014728655.1 Candidatus Uhrbacteria bacterium | reverse complement strand
CTGCACCTGCTTCACTTGCGCCCTGTGGGCGGTCAAGCATGATGACGTTGTCTGCGACGATTTCCGTACGCTGACGCTTCTGTCCGTCCTGCGTCTCCCAGTCACGGGTCTGCAAGCGACCTTCCACGTATACGCGACGTCCTTTTGCCAGGTACTGTCCGCAGATCTCACCGAGCTTGCCCCAGGCGACGATGTTATGGAACTCCGATCGTTCCTGTTTCTGTCCCTGTGCATCCGTCCACTGGGCATTCGTTGCAACGGAGAAGTTTGCAACGCTCTGACCCGTCGTGGTGGTTCGAACTTCCGGGTCGCGGGTCACGTTCCCGATTAACTGGGCTCGATTAAGGCTCATCATAGGTAGTAATTTGCGTTATGGATTGAGGACAGGGGGAATAACTTAAGCGTGACAGGTTCAGCCCCCATGTCAAGGGATAATTATTTCCCTACGTTATGCGTTTTCCTCCAGTGCCGCGTCAATCTTCTTCTCCAGATCCTCGGCACTCATGGTCTCAATCCCTTTCTTAGAATCTCCCTTGGAATCCTCCTGCTTCTTGTTCTTGGATTCCTCCTCGGTGGATCCTTCCTCTAGAGCCGCAACTCCTTCCTTCTGCTCCTGTTGCTGCTTCTCCTTATCCTCCGACTTCTCCTTCTCCGGACTACGTTCGCGGGACTTGCCAGAGCGACGTCCGGTTGTTTCCACATGAATCTCCTGGAACTGGACAAGATTGAACTTCTCGACCTCCGCATCGTCTCCATCCACGATGAGATGGCGGAGGATCTCCTTCTGGTTCAGGCGTAGACCATCATCGATGGAGTTGATCGCAGAGGGCTCCGCTTCGAACCGAAGTAGTACGTAATGCCCGAAGCGCTCGTGCTTGATCGGGTACGCAAAACGCAGCTTTCCAAGCCGTGTGGTTTTCTTAAGGGTTGCCTGGTACTTCTCGAGTACTTCGACAACATGTTTTTCGATCGTTCCGAGTTCCTCTTCGGTGTAGGAGGTTGGAACGATATACATGAGTTCGTATTCCTTCATACCTGTCGTACGTCCGCCAGAGAGGATGGATCCGGTGGAATCACATCTCCTGACGGAAATCCATCGATAAGGACGGATTGTGGCCGACGAATTAGGTGAATTATCGTGGTTGTGAAGTGGCCAGAATGTAATGGAAAACGGTCGGACTGTCAAGGATGAAAAACACCCTCCGCGAAAGACTCCCGGAGGGTGTTCGTGTGCATCATGGGTTTATCCGCAGTGTGCGGAAAGGATCTCCGTATGAAAACCCTCGGATCTGAGTTTTACCCGTTCCGACGACGGGAAGGTTGCCTCCTAGACAACCCTTTGGAAGCTAAGGATTCGTCCGCGGATCACGGACCGGAACTCGTGATCCGAATCCCGTCAGGTCAGACTCGAAATCGGCAATGGCCGCAGATCTGCGACAAAGCCGGAATCCCTGAGCTGCCAGAAGGTAAAATGCTCCGGTCCCTGACCGACGATCGAAGCTTCCACTTGCATACTTGCCAAGGCATGCATGATTTCGATTTCATTCTGATCGTAAAGCTTGAGGGCTCCGGAATGTTCGCGCACGGCGGCAACCAGCTGCTCGACGTTCCAAAAGAGCGCTTTCCGACTCGTCCCGTTCGGCATGACGAGTTCGGCCAGGTGACCGAGACCTTGTGGCAGGGTGTTCTTTCGACCACCGTTCGACCGATGTGAGACTTCGGTGGGCGGCTCGGAACCAGGATCAGGCCGTCCGTCCACGAGCTGGTCTACCACTTCATCTACCTCGTGTGCGAAACGAGCCTCCTCACGATCGGCTTCTTCAACAGCCGCAACCTCTTGCGCCAACCTCCGATCTCCGTCGGTTGGACCGGGCAAGATCGAAGTCGCCTCCTCGTCATCAGCGATTCCCTGCAGGCGTATGATCTCTTGGTTCGCCTCATTGAGACGGGTTTTCGTCATTTGGAGTTCTTCGTTCAACAGGGTCATCCGCTGGTTTAGCTGAATGCTCTCTGCCAGATTTCCACTCGTTCTTGCAAGGATCTGCTCCAAATCGTTGCGTTCCTTACGAATCCGTTCGAATGCCGCACAGATGGACTGCAACGGTGACACATCCAGGAGGTTCGCCGGAACACAGGAT
>WJLE01000023.1 GCA_014728655.1 Candidatus Uhrbacteria bacterium | reverse complement strand
GTCAGCACCACAGCCAACCAACCTCCCAAGATGTTCGGGTGTGGGAATCCGCCATAGCTGCGTAACACACGATACAACCCATGCTCCACGACCGATGGCCCACGCTCCCAGGGATGCTGTGCAGCGACTCCAAGCACGGTTGATGCAGCAATATCCTGCTCCGCGTACTGATAGATTCCTAGCAAGGCATGCGGTAGTACGGCGACAAACAGCCACTGAAGCAATGCAGCCCTTGGGATCATCGCGATCCACAGGGTTGATACGAACGCCACGATACTGGCCACCTGCCACCACCAAATCAGTGAGGGTTGAAGATTCACAGACGCCAAGGTCAGCATTAGAAACAGTACGAGTGCACCCCGCCGAACAGTGGCATCTGAACCCTGTTTCCAAATCGCACGAAGTAACCGCCTCCATTCCTTCCAAAAAACAAACACCCCGCAGACCACGGTAAGCCAGATCAGGATCTGACCGACATACACACTCATCCGTGCCTGTTCCCAGACAGATCCGTTTAGCGTCGCATCCTGGATGATCCACCGTGTTTGCCACGGGAGGATTAGGAACGAAAGCGGCCACAGTATGGCGAATGTGTTTTTCAGTAAAGTGTGATGCTTGGTCATGGGCGTCATGCTCATCGGACACGTCTTGAGGTGACAAGAATGAGGCGATGGGTTACGTGTTGCAGGCGACGAGGAACGGACTCATAGACCAAGCGTTTCCAGCCGTTCTTCATAGCGCTGTTTAAACACCTCACGCGCATCGTCGACGTGAAATTTCAATGCTTCATCTGACACGATCACAGCTTGATCCTGATTCATCCGATCCCGAATCTGTGCAGGGAACCACCGATGCTGTATCTTGCGCGCCCATGCTTCTGTGGACGGAGTCCGAGGAATCCGCACACGTGGCGGGGTAACGCACACATCCGAACTGATCTGCCAGGGCATGGCACGCGGATGTTTTGCAAGAATCTGGCCGTTTGCCGCCCAGAGCTGCTGCGCAATCCCATCGTCGTAAAGTGGCATCATAGAAAGGAACCAGTATCGAAAATACGGATCATCTCCAACCAACATGTGAGATCCCAAATCCAATGACGCATCGGAAATGAAATAGGACAAACAGATGGCATCCGGAATCTCTTCCGCATTCGCCAAACGACCCAGGAATCGATAGGAACCGGCACTAAACAGACGCGTTGTCCAAATATGACCGTGTGAGGTGATCACAAAAAAATCCAAATCCGCACGATCCCGTGCATGGGACAGGGCCGTAGTATTCACGAGCGCAACGAACCGTACGCTCCGAAAACACGCAAGCCAACGCGCCACGCGCTTGGCACGTCGAAATTTCCTGGGTACGACACGCATCCGGTCCAGCACCAACGCACTCAACACTGCAAGACGTCCCTGCAATGCGACCCTGCCAAATGCAGATTCAAGCTTTCGCTCACCCACAAGTGCATCCCGTGCCACCACCAACTCCTCTGCGGTCGGAACCGCAAGCTGATCAAACCCCTGCGCACCGCTCCACTCCACCCAGGCGGAAACCTCCGCCCAGGTCGGGGCATAATCAATCGCATCAAAATACGCAACGGTGCGTAGCAGCGCTTCACGGATCCGCCCGGGGCGATCCGTAGAGGGGAACGAAAATACGTCAGGCATGACCGGAATCTTCCTCCGAATCAACGTAGCTCAACACGCCGGAAACCTTCCCTCCTGCTGCAGGACCTGCGGCTAATGCACGCGCTCCTTCCGGAACGGTCGCGTCACTCACGATCACGGCTTGATCCGACAATTCAACAACTTGAGACCAACGGATCAACAGATCATCGGCGATCAGTCCATGCACGATGCCGCCCGTTTTCACGTGCAACGTGTCCAAACGGCCGGAAAGTGTATCCAATTCAAACAGATGAACCTTCCCCAGGTTTTTCCCGGACTTGGTCCGCACAGGTAGTCCGGTGAGCTGTTTAGAGCTTATACGCATACGACCACAGCATAAGCGAAGGCGGTTCGAATGTCGAATAAGAGGTAAATGGAAAAAAGGCAAAATCGTTGTTTGGATCAATCTTCGATATCCGATGATCCTTCCACGATTCAACCAGTTACCATTTTGTGATGTCTCAAGATAATTATGACGCCTTCCCCGCTTCCAATGCCGGCGGCTCCTGCGGAGGCTTCTGTTGATCCTCCAACCGCTTCTTGTACGAAAGCATGTACCACTGTTGAATCACGGTCAGCACGCTCATCGTAAACCAGTACAAAATCAGCGCGCCCGGAAGGCTGAATCCGATGATCACGGTAATAATCGGCATCATGTAAACCATCTGCTTGTTCATCATAGCCGCCATACTCTCGTCCTTGGCGCCCGGCTTATCCTTAACTTCCTCCGGCGGCTGCTTGGTGGCACCGCGTGACATAATCTGCTTGGCTTGAAAATATTGCACGATTCCCGCAGCGATCGCCAGAACGTAGTTCGGATTCTGCAGATCCACGATACCCAGGAAGGACGGATCGATCGTACCCGGATACGGAATGAAGGAATACAGCATGCTACCCAGATCCATATCTTCCAGAATGGTCCGTAGTACGTGGAAGAGAGCGATAAAGATCGGTAATTGAATCAGTAGCGGAAGGCAGGATGCGGCCGGATTAACCTTCTCCGCCTTATAGAGCGCCATCAGTTCCTTTGCCTGTTGCTCCTTATCCTCCTTGTACTGTTTTCGAATCTCCTCGATCTTCGGCTGCAAATCCTGAAGCGCCTTCTGCTGTTTGATCTGCTTTTTGGCCAAAGGATAGAGCAGGACCTTGATGATGACGGTGAGCAGAATGATCGCAATCCCGATATCATGACCGGGCACGACATCATACAACCACATCAACAGGTTCAGGATGGGTCGTGTCAAAATCTCGTTAAAAAATTGTCCCATGTAACAAGGGTTAAGTTTAGGAATTAGGACTTACGGTGCAACCCCGTCTTTGGTTTCTTTGGATTCCTCGTTCGGTTCAGCATCCTTCGCCTCTTCCTCCGCAACCCCTTTTTCATCTGCAGCCGTTTCTGTAGGTGCAGCCGTGTCTGAATCCTTTTCCTCTTCAACCTGTGATTCTACCTCTGCCGTCTGCTCCTTCGCGTCTGCTTCGGATGCGCGTTCTGCACGCTCTCCGTGCTCATCAAGTGGATTATTTTCTGAAGCGTACTCCCCTGATTCGGAATCCGCGATCACAGATCCTCCTTCTTCCTTGATCGTGATCTTCCAGTTCGTGAGTTTCGCTGCTAAGCGGACATTCTGCCCACCCTTCCCGATGGCCAGAGACAGCTGATCGGAATTCACGGCAACGGACGCAAGATGTTCGTCATCATTCACCTCCACCTTTGTGACTTCTGCCGGGGAAAGTGCTGCGGCCACGTATTCGGAGACGTTCTCGCTCCAGAGCACGACGTCCACCTTTTCACCACCCAGTTCACGGATCACGGACTGGATCCGTGTTCCACGCTGACCGATACAGGAACCGATCGGGTCAATGGCGTCATCGTTTGTCGTTACAGCCACCTTGGTTCGACTGCCCGGCTCACGCGCGATGGACTTGATCGTGACGATGCCATTTGCGATTTCCGGAATCTCCTGCATGAACAACGAAGCAACCAAATC
>WJLE01000171.1 GCA_014728655.1 Candidatus Uhrbacteria bacterium | reverse complement strand
TGTCAACACAAACCGGGAGTAGTGCTGCGATTCAGCGATTGTGCACTTCGCAGCTGCCCGTTTCGCAAGTGTCAACACGCCCCCAACGGTACCGCAATCTCGCGACCAGACGATAGAACCACTGCCATAGCGGCAGTGACAAAGGAATGTGCAGCAGCGGCGCCAGTGGCCACAGGCGAACTAAACGGCGGCTCAAGCAACGCAGGGCTCCAGCGCCCCCGAAACGCTGCCCCTGCCGAGTGACCACGTACATCTGCTCCATCAACTGATCGCGCGTCAGCTCAGGACAGAATTGGGCCGTACGCGGATCATGCAACGACAGGAAAGCCAGCCGCCCTTGGCCGTCCCAGTCTGACAGCCGCTGGACTTGGGACCTGCAGAAGCGGCACTGGCCGTCATAAATGACAATGTCAGCCTGCGGACGTTGCTCGGGATCGGGCAGTTCCGCCTGGTTTTCCGTTGAGTCCATTTCAGCGTCGCCTGCGAAAGTCATTGTGCAAGTGGCCTACAATTATCATAACAGCATGACAACTTCTTAACGATGAATCAAAAACTTTGTAGTTTCCAAACCCCATACCACCGGCACGGGGCCGGTGGGGCGAGGGGCGCAAGGCAATGGAACGCATGTAGTTCCCCAACCCAACACCACTGGCACGGGCAGGCTGTTGATTTACTGAGTGTAGTGTCGCAGGGGAATTCGCGTGGACGCGAGTAATTGGCAAGTTTTGATCGCCGAGCGGGGTGACAAGTGCGGGGGCGCTACGAAAGTGTGTCCGAAATCGCCTGTTTCGGCGCAGGGGCTTGCCCAAACCCCTTAGTTTTCCATCGTCGCGGCTACTTGGCTCTGGTCAGCGCGCGGAACTCCCAGAAGGCTGATCAATTTCTTTAAATTGTAGGCTGTAGAGGCCCATAACCATTCCTGCTGGGCCCCCTCGATGCCCCGGAGCAGAAACCGCCGTAAGCCCATCGTGGCCTTCAACACCGCAAAGGCGATTTCACCGTTGTGAAGACGCCGCTTGTATCGCTCTCGCGCTTCCGGCTGTCGCATCTGCTCGCTGTGGCGACGCCGAGTGGATTCATAATTATCACGCGTCACTTTGCGGCCCCCCTTGGCGTCAGGATTTGTGCGACACCGCGCTGCCAACGGGCAGCCAGAACAGTCCTGGGAGCGATAATTGGTTCGCGTTAGAGTCCCGCTCGAACGATCGACTTTTTCAGTCCCTTCTCGTTTTAATGGCTTGCCCGCCGGACAATAATAAACATCCTCTGCTTCGTCGTAGACAAAAGCTTGTTTGGCGAAGCGCTTGGTCTGGGCATTGATCGGTAAGCGATCTAAGTCTTCGTCGGCTACCGGCTGCGTGGGATCTTCACGCACGCTGGGATTATCTTCTGGCTCCTCACATACGGGCGGAGACAGTAATTCGATGTCGCGCGCTTCCGTCGCTTCCAAGTTCGAGCCCGTGGCATAAACTCCGTCTCCCATTACCGTCTCGGGAGTTTCGCCATAATCTTCACTCAACGCGTCGATCATCGAAATCATTTCCGCCTGCTCATTATTGCCAATGAGCACATCCACTCCCACTAAGAAGCCATTTTCCGTTTCCGTCACAGCCATCGGAGTGTAGTTCGGAGCGTAACCACCTTCCTTGTTCGGCAAAATCCGGCTGTCAGAGTCGGTAACGGGCAATTGAGCAGGGTTCTTCTGCGGATTGATGCCGTCACGCTTTCGCTGCCTATCCATCTCTTGAAGCTGACTCAAGGCTGCCTCAAGTTGCTCCTTGCGAACCTGCTTGTCTCGAAGCTCGCTGGGTAACTGATCAGCACGCTGGCCATCGTCAACCAGGCTGTCCAGAGCATCATTCGTTTCCATTTCCTTCAAGGCAGCAGTCATTTGTTCATCGAGTTCCTCCAGCAGTTTTTCCACCTGGTCTGCCGTCAGCGTGCGAAAACGATTCGCGTCGGCCCGCACACGCGTACCGTCGATGCAAACTTCGACAAGCTTGGCTAAACCCATGTCGATTGCCAGCTTCACCAGTTGCCGGTACACGGCTTTGAGCTGCTGAGGATATTTTCGGCGGAATTCGCTCAGCGTACTGTGGTCGATCACGCGACCAGAAGCCAACCAGATAAAATCAATCGAGTGCCGCAAATTGTATTCGATCTGTCGAGTCGAACGGATGCGCCGCATCAAGGCAAATAGCAGCACCTTGGCCATCACGCTCGGATGAATGGGCGGTTGCCCGACTTGGCCATTATAGGTGGCTTCCCAGTCTTGCCAGTCCAGACTGGAAAGTACTTCATCCAGAACGCGAACCGGATGATCCTCGGGAATCCGATCTTCCAGCGTATCGGTAAACAGTACCAGTTGGTCACGAGGGAGGGGGGCCTCTTGCCAATAGCTTGCCTTGCCTCGTCTCTTGCTCATGGCGCTTCCTTCCGAAGTGCTTTCGTCCTCAAGCTTCGTCACCATTCTAGCGCGACCCCGCTAGGATGCCACCACCCTCTCCACTAAATTGCGGATACATTAAATCAACAGCCTGCGGGGCCGGTGGGGACGCCGGCGCGTTAATTGCCGAAGTTATTCCTGAGTCGTCCCTAACCGCGAGCGCGAGCCGCGTCAGTGCGCTTTTTCCGCATAGTCCACCCAAACGCTTCGCCGTCGGCCTCGACTGCGTGTTTCATCATGTGCCGTGCGCGTAATGTTGCGCGTAATGTGTTGTTCGGGTATCGGGCGAGACACGACACGCGCCACGTCACTGGCGCCACGGGGGTCGCGGGCAACAAAATTTCCGTGGAAGTGTCCAAAGGTGCGAAAAGCTGCGCACGTCGGCTTCGAGTGGCGTGCCGTTCGTCGCGCGGCAAAAGTGCTTGAGAGACACTCACTGAGTCTTAATGGATTTATGACTTCAGGTTCTTGGCGTCTTGTTCTACGATGACGGCCGGTTCAAGATTGCGCGGACAACAGAACGACTGAGCGTCGTCCTCGTGCTCCGTCAATTCTTGAACTTGGCGGAGCACTTGTCGAGTTCTGCAAGGTCTATTCACATTGCCAGGAGTACTACGATGGTGCGTTTGGTCGGTTACGCGTTTGTCTTGTTGGCTGGCTGCGGCGTGAGCCAGATCGAAGCTGCGGATTGGCGCATGCATCGCCACGATGCGCGACGCGGTGGCAT
>WJLE01000170.1 GCA_014728655.1 Candidatus Uhrbacteria bacterium | reverse complement strand
TGTCTACACAGCGTGGATTATCCAATAGACGACGATTAACCATGGAACAGGAACTCAAGGATCGACTCGATAGCCTCGAGCAAAAATTAGAGCGAACGGAGAAGAAAGTCAGACAGACGCATCAGATCCTGGTCTGGTCCGCAGTCGGGACGTTGATCGTTGTGGTCCTTCCAATCATCGGACTGATCTGGGCGATCCCATGGATGATCTCAACGATGACGTCTACACTTGGCGGGATCGATGTAGGCGCCTTGCAAGGAGTGATTCAGTAATTATCATTAACGAGTTAACCAGATCTATACATTTGATGGCAGAGTGGAGGTCTATCTAGGATCATCGTTCGGGGATGATGAGCCGCTAAGGAAAGCATTAGGTCGTTTATCATCAAGTCACCCGACAAAAAAAGACCTCGCATGCGAGGTCTTTTTTGGTTGCACAATCGATTTAGCTGGAAGCGCCTTCGGATTCCACGATCTGCTTGAAGGTTTCGAATGGAACTGCGCCTTCGACCAACTGGCCATTGACGAACGTTCCGGGCGTTCCGCCAACTCCGGCTGCAATGCCGCTCTGGTAGTCCTCATCAACGTCACTCGCCGTGTCCTGGTTGTCGTAGCAGCTATTAAATGCTTCCGCGTTTAATCCAAGTGTCGGAGCGAGATTCTTGATACCGTCGTCGCTTAGTCCCGCGCCTTCAGCAAGTGCGAATAATTCATCATGCATTTCCCAGAATTTCCCTTGCAATGCCGCACACTCCGAGGCTACGGCTGCCGGTTGAGCCATGGGGTGGAATGAGAGTGGGAAGTGTCGATAAACGATTCGGACATCGTTTGGATAATCCGCAAGCAGCTGTTCCAGTGTGTCAACGTGACGCGTACAGAACGGACATTCGAAATCCGAGTATTCGATCAGGGTGACTTTTGCGTTCTCCGCGCCCTTGATGTGATCGGCGTCTGTAACCGGTGGAACCGGGGCAGCGGGTGGCGTTGGTGCAGTTGGGGCAGCGGCAGGATCGGCAGCGGCCGTCGGTGCGGTTGGAGCTGCAGCTACCCGCTCATTCCCGTCGTTCATTGCAAGCACGCCGGTGCCCTGCATGAACATGGTCATCATGAAAATTAAAGCGATCACTGCCATGGATCCGATTCCGGTGGCAAGACCGAGGATGAACATCGTTTTCGGGCTTCCATTCAGCCCGGCGATGCCCTCTTGCGAGTTGTGGGGTGTGTGTAACTGTTCACTCATACATTACGTAAAGATTTATTAACATGCATAATCGCTATCCAAGGTTACGGGATAAGGACGGCTAATTCTAGTAATACGTCAAGGGAATCTCCCTTCTTTCAGCCTAGACGCTTACGCGGGATCGCCCTATACTCGCATAGCAACCGGGAAATCCGGGGGATTTGAATTACGGATTTCGGATGACGTATTACGGTTTATGCCATCGCAGAGACCTTTAGGGACATTTCGCAGTCCGCAAGTCGAAATTGAAGACATGCAAAACAATATCACCATCCGTGGCGCTAGGGAGCATAACCTCAAAAATATCTCCTTAGATCTTCCACGTAATAAGCTGATCGTCTTTACGGGACTTTCCGGTAGTGGGAAGTCGAGTTTGGCGTTCGATACCATTTTTGCCGAAGGGCAACGACGGTATGTGGAGAGCTTGAGTGCCTATGCAAGACAGTTCCTGGGGCAGATGGATAAGCCGGATGTGGATGAAATTGAGGGGCTGTCTCCGGCGATTTCCATTGATCAAAAAGCGCATTCACATAATCCGCGTTCGACGGTTGCAACGATTACGGAGATCTATGACTACCTTCGTGTGCTGTACGCGCGGATCGGAGAACCGTTTTCGCCCATTTCCGGGAAGCCGGTTCGGAAGATGACGGTGGATCAGATCGTGGATGCCGTGCTAAAGCGAACCATTGAGCTTCACTCGGACCCGAAGGAGATTAAAAAGCGTAAAGGGGCGAATCATAATGAGATTTTCGTCATGGCGCCTGCGATCGTAGGTCGCAAGGGGGAGTACCATCAACTGCTGCAGGATTTCTATCATGATGGTTTTTTGGAAGCACGTGTGGACGGTAAAATCGTTTCACTTCGGGACCGTATCCCGTTAAAGCGGTATCAGCAGCATACGATTGAGCTCTTGGTGGACCGTGTTCCGTTGGGTTGGCCGATTGAGCAGAATAAGGGGTTGCAGCAACGACTAACCGAGGCCGTAGAGCTGGCGTTAGAGCGGGGGAATGACGTGGTCCGCGTGATCCTAGACGATGGATCGGAGATGCTCATGAGTACACGCTTCACCTGTCCGGAGGATGGATTTACCTTCCCGGAGATAGAACCGCGACTCTTTTCGTTTAACAGTCCCTACGGCGCTTGCCCGGAATGTAACGGGCTGGGGACCGTCGATCTCTTTTCGGATGATCCTTGCGAGGCTTGTAAGGGTGCACGACTACGGACCGAGGCACTTCACGTCTTCATCAACAACAGGAACATCGTGGATGTGACTGCGATGAATATCCAAACCAGCTTAGACTTCCTATCGGATCTAACATTAAAGGCGTCCGATGCGAAGATCGCAGAACCCATCCTTCGCGAGATCCTGTCTCGTCTAACGTTCCTTGTCGATGTTGGATTGCATTATCTAACGCTGGACCGTAAAGCGGGTTCGATGAGCGGCGGGGAAGCACAGCGCATTCGTCTTGCCTCACAGATCGGATCTCGACTTGTTGGTGCGCTGTACGTGCTTGACGAACCTACGATCGGCCTGCATCAACGGGATAACGCACGCCTGGTCGAAACATTGGAATCCTTACGAGATTTGGGAAATACCATCATCGTCGTTGAACATGATGAGGATACGATTGCTGCTGCGGATTACCTGGTGGATATCGGTCCCGGTGCCGGAAAGCATGGAGGTGAGGTGATCGCAACCGGACCGATGCCAAAGGTGTTGGAGAATAAAGAGAGTTCTACTTGCGCCCATATTCGCGGCGACAAGCAGATCCCGTATCCCAAAAAGCGTCGGGAGGAATCCAAGACGTTCTTGGAAG
>WJLE01000169.1 GCA_014728655.1 Candidatus Uhrbacteria bacterium | reverse complement strand
TAGTTAAGGCCATATGCAGACCCGTCTGACTCAACTGATGAGCATGATGATGGTTCCGGACTCCCGGAGGCCGTAGGGTTTGCATTTCATTATTCGCTAAGTTAACCCAAATACAGCCTCCATCGGGAGGTTTTTTCAGATTGTTAGATGGGGTTTGGTGGCTAGAGCATTAGAACTTCACGAACAACCTAACGATCTAACGATCTAACGATCTATCATTATGCAATGCACCATTATCAATGACTGTAAGGACGCTAATGCCGTTGGACGTCAGGGTTCGCGCGCATCGTCTCTGTTGGGCGGATCAGTGACATACGTAGGGGTTCAAAACGATCTCGAGGCTGCCGGGAATCTCATTGACGTGCTAGATGCCTACGATCAGAAACCGGGTGTGATCCTGGTGAACGTTGCTCCAAGACATGGAGCGGCCAAGCAATGGCCCAATGGGACTCCGTTCGGGTCCTTTTGGCATGGAGAGACGCTTGTGATCGCAAGTATTGATGGGCTCACGCTTACGCTCGTAAAAAAGCTGACGTTGACCACATGCATTAGGGTTCATGACATCCCAAGGGTGATGGAGCGGCTAGTGCAGGATCATACGGTTGATCGTGAGCTTGCGGATCGCATTGAACGATCGCAGTTCCGCAGTTTTGATTATCTTCCTCGATTAGCTTCTTGGATTCTCAAAGGGATCGACGTTCCGTATGAATCCCTTCGGATCGATGAGATTCCGGATGTGCCAAAGGCGATTTGGTTTGTGGATAATTTTGGTAATTGCAAAACCACGATCCTGCCTACGGATATCTCTTTTGCTTCCGGTCAGTCCCTGGAACTTTTTGGACAGCTGCTTACCTGTGTGACACAGCTTAAGGATGTAGAAGATGATCAGTCCGCCATCATCGTCGGCAGTTCCGGATTGGGATCCGCCAGATTGATTGAAATCGTCGTACAGGGAGGATCTGCCGCATCAGCGTTTTCACTGCAAAGTGGGTCTGCTATGCTTTAGGCCTATGCCAAGTGAAGCCAAATTCGAGATTGAAGAACTTGAGGACGGGAAAATCTGCGTCCTGGCAAAAGGGAAGACCCGAGCAGGACTGTTTAATTCCGCGATGCATGGACTGTTCGCGGCCATGAAGCCCGAACATCATCCGGAGGGTAAAAAGGAACCACGGACGTTCTCGGTCAGCTCTGATACTCCGGAGGCGCTGCTTGTAGATATGCTGAATGAAGCGCTCGTCCTATCGACGGCCAACAGGGAAGCCTGTGAAGAGCTGAAGTTGGATCTGATCACCGATAAAAAAGCGGAAGGGTCTTTTCAAGGGTGCGAAGTGACGCAGTTCCACCGCCCGATCCTCTCCGCGTTGGATCATCAACTGGAAATCGTGAAGGATCCGGATACCGGGGAGTGGTCGGCGAGGATCTGTTTTGAACCGTCCTTGGAAGCATGAGGTCCACAAACAAGGAGCGGTTTTTATCATACGTCCTAGAGGATGTTCTTGGACATCTTAAGGGGATCACGCATCGGGCGATGTTCGGTGGGTATGGGATCTACAAAAACGGAGTGATCTTTGCGCTGATTGCCTACAACAAGTTGTATTTCAAAGTAGGAGAGAAGAATATCGAGGAGTATCAGGCTCTAAAGAGCAAGCCGTTTCAATATGCTCAAGGGGACCATCGTGCGACGACCATGTCGTACTGGCTCGTTCCGGATCTCATTCAAAAAGATCCGAAGAAGATTTCTGAGTGGGTACGGAAGTCCGTTGCAGTGAGTAAGGCCGGAAAGAAATCAACATAAGCCTACCGGAGGGGATATGGCCTTTCAGGATCGACAGCATGCCGGACAGCAGTTAGCGAAGGCGCTCGCGATGTATCAGGATCGTGAGATTCTTTTATTTGCACTGCCGCGAGGTGGTGCGGTGGTGGCTGCGGAGATTGCGAAAATATTTGGAATTTCGATGGATCTCATCATCACACGGAAGATCGGAGCACCTCTGCATGAGGAGTATGCATTGGGAGCCCTGGCAGAAACCGGGGAGGTCTATTGGAATGCCTCAGAACGTTCACATCAAAGCGATCGGGCAGTACTGGCGATCGTGGAGAAGGAGAGGGAGGAGGCGAAGCGTCGAATCAACCTCTATCGCAAGGGACGATCGCTTCCGGAGATGGAACGAAAGACCGTGCTGATTGTGGATGATGGGTTGGCAACCGGAGCAACGATGCATGCAGCGGTTCTGGCCGCGAAGCATCAGGGTGCGAAAGAGATCGTCGTTGCGATTCCGCATGGAGCAGCGGACTCCATTGAGGGATTAGAGTCACAAGGAGTGAAGGTGGTCTGCCTGATGACTCCAGAGCCTTATGGGGCCGTGGGTGCACATTATGAGACGTTTGATCAGACCAAAGATGCGGAAGTGTTACAATTGATGGAGGAGTATGGTCCGGAGGGGTAGCACGATCGTTGGCATTCAAGGGCGCGAGGACGTCGCGAATGCCGTGGCAAAGGAGCTGCGACGTCCCTTTGTGTTATCTAAGATCGATCACTACAACGCAGGGGAGGGGTTGGCACGTCTATCTAAAGAAGTGGAAGGTCCTTGCATCCTGATTGCTGACGTTGATGTAGATCCCGTAAGGCTCTGGGAGATGTTGTTAACGCATGATGCATTGCAACGAAGTGGAACATCGCATGTCACCCTGTTCGCACCTTGGATGGCCTATGGTCGACAGGACCGGCAGGCGAAGCCCAAAGAGTCTGTTGGCGGATTTGTCCTGGCGCGTTCGTTGGATGTCTTCCGTCGGATTGTCACGGTTGATGCGCATAGCGCCCTTTTTCAGCGGCAATTTAATGGTCGATTGAAATCCGTGACAGCGGCGCGGCTGACCGTGCCGATTGCGTTAAAGAAACAGGTCACGGTGATCGCGACCCCGGATTTTGGCGGCTATGATCGTGCCTATATCCTTGCGAACCACATGCATGTACCACTCACGACGTGCCGAAAGCATCGGACGAAACCCGGTCTATTTGGGGTAAAGACGACGTGCGAGGTCCATGACATCAAAGGGGAGCGTGTGCTATTGGTGGACGATATGGTCGATAGCGGTGGAACGCTAAAGGAAGCGGCGAAACAGCTTAAAAAGCAGGGAGCGGCTTCGGTGGGTGCTGTGGTGACGCATATTGCAGATCCAACAAATAAACCCAGCGCTCGTTCGCTCGGGTTAGCGTATCTCCATGTGCTTTATCCACGGAAGGGCAAGGCGCCGACGGAGTGGGTCGAGTTTTTATCCGAGAAGCTACGCTAGCTGCAAGTCGTGCAGTCGTGCAGTCGTAGAGTCGTGCAGTCGTGATGTCGTGGAGTTGTTGTGTCCCGGTAGTGATCTCACTACAATTCCTGCGCAACGACCCGTTCGTCCCCTTCCGCTTCATTTCATTCAGCGTCGGCTCCTCAGGGCAGGCGCAACGGCACTAGTTTTTCTTTTCCAGAACTACGATCATCGCTCCACCGATCTGACCGGTCCCTTGAGCTGTGCGGTAGTATTGCACAAGAGGATTAGTTTTTAGATATTGCACGACACGTTCTTTCATGATGCCTGTTCCTCGACCATGGATGATTTTGACGGCATCTTCACCGGCCATGAACGCCTGGTTAATCGTTCGATTCAGTTCATGGTGAATCTCATCCGGACGAAGATCGTGGAGGTCGACTTTTCGCGTGTCATCCGATAGCTCTGCTGCAAACGCAGAGGATTCTTTAGGATCCGGTTCCTGCGGAGGTAGTGCTTGCCCCATGATTACCGGGATGCGTTTTCGTTTCATGTGGTTCTGTTAGCTTATTGAACGTTTTTTCAAAATCTTTAAATAGTTTTTCAATTATAATTTTATATGAATCATTTGAACATGTTATCCCGCAGTTATTGTTGCTTTCAGGATTGTTCAGCATGGCTATCGTGCAAGACTTGCCAACGAAATAACTATGCGCTAATCCGCATCTTAAATCACCATAGATGTCGATTTCGGCATCAATCAGTTCTTCATAATCTTTGCCCATCTTCTTGAGAAACGAATTGAATTGTT
>WJLE01000168.1 GCA_014728655.1 Candidatus Uhrbacteria bacterium | reverse complement strand
GTTCCAATCGTACCGTTCGCGGACCAGATGCTGCCCGTTTTCGATCAGACGCTCCCGAAAACCCGCATCCCCGCAAACCCGCAACACTGCGTTCGCGATCGATTCCGGATCTCGGGGCTGACAGCATACTCCCGTCTCCCCATCGTTCAAGAAATCTACGATCCCCCCAACGGGCGTTCCGATGATCGGCACTCCGGCCATCATTGCCTCTAGGAATGAATTCCCAAGACCCTCAGAAAGTGACGCGCGGACAAAGATGTCACCAGACTGTAGAATGGAAGGCAGCTCCGCATGTGGCCGATTTCCAATCAACCGCACCCGATCCTTCAGACCCTTCTTCTCCACAAGAACCTGTAACTTCTCACGATCCTCCCCTTCTCCGGCAATGAGCGCCTTATAGTTTGGTGGCAAGAAGGTTAGCGAACGAATCAGATCATCAATCCCATTCTTCAAAGACAGACGTGAAGCGGTCACTAAAACGACATCCTCATCCGAAAAACCGAATGCAGAACGCAGCGACGCCCGACGTGCCACGTTCGCTGCACGTCCAAACCGCTCAATATCCACTCCGTTCGGAATCACCACAGGCGTTCCCGAGAACCCCTGCTTCGCCGCCCAGTCAGCCAGAAACGTACTGATCGCATGCACCGCATCCGCTCGTTGAAAGATCTTCGCATGCAAAAAGTTCAACCATCCCGCACGTTTTGCATAATGCTCCAGCGGATCCCCTTCTTGCAGCGTGAGTAGAAGCTTTGTTTTGGGTCGTAACCAGGCATAGCTCAATGCCGCAAATCCACCGTAACTTGCCATTAACGACCAAATCACCTGCACACCGCCCGCAGCCCGAGGCCCGCGGCACAAACGAAGCGCTTTCAGGGGACCAAGAATTGGCAGCAGAAACTTGTCAATAGGATGACCAAACCCAACTCGGTGCACTGTCACGTTCCCCATCACTTCCTTCGCGGCTAAACCCGATTGGACTTTGGCGCAGATCAGATCGAACTCCATCCCCTGCATCCGGTCGGTGACTTCCTTCATGGCAACTTCCGCCCCTCCAACCAGAGGAAAATACACCGTAGAAAAAATAATGACACGCATAGGCTAAGCGACCGACTGAAAATATTCTATCGTCTTTTTTAATCCCTGACGAAGATCTACCTTGGGCTCCCACTGCAATTTCTCTTTTGCAAGCGAGATCTCCGGCTTCCGCTGCTTCGGATCATCCTTTACGGCATCCAGATAGGTCATCTCCGATGAGGATCCGGTCAGTTCAATCACCTGTTCCGCCAGCTCCTTGATCGTGAACTCGCCGGGATTCCCAATATTGACGGGGCCCACAAATCCTTCTTGCTCCATCATACGAATCATTCCGTCGATCAGATCATCCACGTACTGAAAACTCCGCGTATAGGTTCCGTCTCCGTAGATGGTAATCGGCTCACCTCGGAGCGCTTGTAATACAAAATTCGATACTACGCGTCCGTCATCCTTCGCCATCCGGGGACCATACGTATTAAAGATACGGATGATCCGAATATCGACACCGTATTCCCGGTGATAATCAAAACACAGCGTCTCTGCGCACCGTTTCCCCTCATCGTAGCAGGCGCGTTTTGAAATCGGATTCACATTCCCCCAATAGGCTTCCTGCTGTGGATGAACAAGCGGATCTCCATAGATTTCAGACGTGGACGCTTGTAGGACGCGTGCGCCCGTTCGCTTTGCAAGATCCAAGCAGTTCATCATCCCCAGCACGTTCGTCCGTACGGTCTCAACCGGATCGTACTGATAGTGCGGCGGAGATGCGGGACATGCCAGGTTGTAGATTCGGTCATACTGCCCATCAAACTGCTCCTGCACATCGTGCTCAAAAAAACGAAAACGATCTCCGGATTCCAAGTGTGCGATGTTCTCGCGAGATCCGGTAAACAGATTATCGATACAAACAACCTCATGCCCTTCAGACACGAGACGTTCACACAGATGCGAGCCGATAAACCCCGCACCACCGGTTACAAGGATTTTCATGCGTTCGAGTTCACGCGTTCCAGCCACGCCGCCAGGGCCCATAGCATCCATAACCGGTTCCCATGATCCACACCCCGGACATTCTCTTCGAACAGGACTTTAACCTTCTCCGGTTGGATGTATGCTCGCAGTGGTGAGGATGGATCCAGACAACGGTCCATCCAGTGCTGCTTCAGGCTCCCTCGAAACCATTCCGCTAACGGTACCTGAAATCCGCGCTTTTTTCGATTCATGATCTCCGTGGGAACCAAGCCTTTTAGGGCTTGCTTTAACGCCATTTTGGGTTTATCACAATTCATCCTACGATTCAAGGGTAATCGGAGTACATACGACATCAGTTCCTGGTCCAAAAACGGTGCCCGCGCCTCCAAACCATAGGTCATCGTTGCCCGATCCATCTTCACGTTTAGATCATCGGCCAAATAGGACGTGAGATCAAAGTAGAGCGCGCGCTGCATTGGGTGACCGGCACTCCCCATGCGTGTACGGATAAACGACACCGGATCACAACCCCGCTCTCCCTGCATGAACGCAGGATCAAAATACTTCGGCGCATACTTCGAGGAGAAATAGGAACCCGTAAAGAGCTCCGCGTATCCGGCATTCGCATCCCCGGCTGTTGCCTTCACCGTCTCACTCATCCGCGTAAACCGAGGGTCGTGCATGAACTTTCCGATCCGTTTGAGCATCGAAGCGCCTAGGAGCCTGCTACCCGGAATGGATGCAAGCGCGAGTGCGCGACAGAATGCCCGGTAGCGACGATACCCTCCGAACAGCTCATCACCCCCATCCCCCACCAGCACCACCTTGATCTCTTTGGCGACCTCTCGTGCCAACAGCATCACGGGAAGCGCGGACGAATCCGCGTACGGACCCCCGTACTGCTCAATAAGCTGCTCCGTCATGGCAAGCAACGATTCAGGTTTCGCCTCAAACTCGTGATGATCTGTATTAAAATAGTTTGCCGTTTCGCGCGCTTCGTGACGTTCATCCATCTTGATGTACGGGAACCCCATCGTAAACGTATGGATCGGACGATCCATATACTGCTGTGCGATCGCAACACATGCCGCCGAATCAATGCCGCCGGACAGGAATGCCCCCACACTGACATCCGCCTGCAAACGAATACGAACGGACTCACTTAACAGCTGCAACAGATCCTGTGACACATCCAACATCTCCTGCGATGGATGACGCTCCCAGGTTTCGTACGCTTCCACCCGAACCTCCCCGTTACGGATCCAGCCGCGGTGCCCGGCCGGAAGACAGGAGATCTCCTTAAACCCGGTCTTCGGAGCCGGAACATATTGCAAGCCGATGAACAGACGAATCGCACAACGGTCCACCGACACCGATTCCAACGCTCGAAGCGGATTCAGCTCCGAGGCAAACGCGATGGTGCCATCGGAAAGCGTCCGGTAATACAACGGCTTTTTCCCGATCCGATCCCGAGCGATAAAGCAGGACTGCCGTTCCTCATCCCAGATGGCGAAGGCAAACATCCCTCGGAGACGCGCTGTGCAATCCGGCCCAAAATGTCGGTAGGCCTCCAGAACCACCTCCGTATCGGACTCCGAATAAAAGACGGAGCCTTTCTGCTCCAGCTCCGCACGCAACGATTTATAATTGTAAACCTCCCCGTTATACGTAATCGTGTATTTCCCATCCTTGGTACGCATGGGCTGCGCACCAAGATCCGTGAGTTCGATAATCGCCAACCGACGGTGTCCCAAACCGACTCCCGGATGGATCCAAATCCCTTCCCCGTCCGGTCCACGG
>WJLE01000167.1 GCA_014728655.1 Candidatus Uhrbacteria bacterium | reverse complement strand
TTTCAACGCCGTTTGGGATAAAGTGCGGCTTCTTCTGGTACATCCTCCAACAAAACGTCTGAATCACATGTGAAACGGCAATCGTTGTATGTGGAAACCGAATCGAGGTCCACTCCCCCCAAGCTAAATAGGCGCGCGCTAACAAATTCCATTTTTCATGAAACTGATCCCTGGAGTGGAACGTTACTACCACCTTTGCGTTTGGGGCAAATAATCTGGGTATCCAAGACAGTGTAGAAGGTCCGACGCCATGATAATGAATAATATCGAATTTCCCTCGGATGGCATGGAACGATGCCATAAATACATGAATGATCGTCTCCAAATTCTTTCGCCTCCATGTAGGTAGTGTAACGAGCTTACAGCCTTTCCACGTCTTCCGCTTACGCGGATTGGTATAGGATCGAACATAGACGGTTACGTCGTGTCCGCGTTCCACAAGGCCGGACGCTAACTGTTCCACATGACGTTCAATCCCGCCCCCATGTGCCATGGAAGCGGGTACTCCTTTACAACCCAACATTGCGATGCGCATGTCTTGATTAGACGCTCGAAAGATGCTAGTATTTTACAGCATTTTTCGTCTTTCTGCGAAAAAGGAGTTTTTACGGCAGTTTCGGATCATCGTCGTTCTAAAACGTTTGAAGCAGAACGTCTGTCGTCTATAGACCTACCGGAACGTTCCGGTATCCTGTGAACATAGGCCGATCTGAACGCGCGATGCATTACAACATTTCATACGACCTGGTAGCTCAGTTGGTAGAGCAGTGGCCTTTTAAGCCAACGGCCGTGGGTTCGAGTCCCACCCAGGTCACCACATATCACCCCCGTTAGTCACGGGGGTTTTGTTTGGCAATCCAGTACGGTTTGAGAAGTGGGACGAGAAGCCTGTCCTGAACTCGAGCGAAGCGAGAGGAAGGAAGTCCCACCCAGGTCACCAGTAAAGACGTTCGCGTTATTGCGGACGTTATAGGTCAAAAACTATTTCATCACACTCAGCGCCAGATTCGCTAGGGCTTCTCCTTGATCCGTCGGGATCAGCCGATGAATCTGATCGCCCAGCCTATTGCGCTCCTCCTTGTCGACAAGGAGACGTTGGATCTCTTGCAGTAATAACCTCTCCCATCCCTCTGCCTTGGAATCCACAACAACCGTCCCATCTAAAATGGAACGTGCATTCGCCTCCTGTGGCGAATCCGGTAACGGAATGAGGATCGTCGCCTTCTTTAATGCAGCGAACTCCGAGATCGCTCCAAAGCCCGCACGGGATACAACGAGATCCGCGGCTCCAAGTGCGGTGATCATCTGATCCGTTAAAAAATCATAGGAGACATAACCCGCGCGCTCTGTAAGGATCTGATACTGCTTACCTCTGCCCATGAGATGTATGATCTGTAGATTGGAAGGGAGTTTTTTCTCAATCTTCTCAATCCCTTTATTCAATTGAATCGCACCGGTTCCTCCGCCGGTAACCAGAAGTACCGGGTTACCCGGATTAAAACCGAAATAGCTGCAACAAGCTTCCCTGGTTGGCAGGTCATCCAACGAAAATCGTGTCGGCGTTGGGACTTGATAGGTCACGACATCGGTACCGAACGGCGCGCGATCATATGCATACGACGTCGTTACGTACCGGCAATGACCGGCCATCAATCGATTACTAAGACTGGGGTCATGATCTAGCTGATGCGTAATACATGGGATGTAGCGCCCCGCCGCCTCCCGGACAACCGGTACCGCCGTAAACCCTCCGGCGGAAAGAACGAGCTTCGGATGACAGGTATCTAATATGCGCTTTGCTGTTCGGACGGCACGTAAATAATCAATCGGTAACGTCACAAGCTTCCATGAAAGATGGCGAGGCAGTTTCGCAGTCGGTATTGTAATAAAATCAATTCCTTCAGACGTGATCAGCTCGCGCTCCGGGCCCTCGTCTGTACCGGCCCACACAAATTTCCAATTCGCATCTGCCCGACGGAGTTGTTTGGCCACCGTTAAAAGCGGCGTGACCGGGCCAAGCGTCCCCCCTCCGGCAAATAGGATCGTTCTCATACGCGTTGAACAGGCGCTCTGGACTGCTTACTGATTGCTGCGACGATTCCCAGACCGATGAACAAACTAATCGTGCTGGAATTCCCATAGCTGACGAACGGAAGCGTTACGCCCGTAATCGGCATAAGACCGGTCATGGACGCAACGTTGACAAGCGTCTGAAATCCAATCCAAATCCCAACGCCGGTTGCCAAGAACTTACCGAACGGATCCGGGGTCTGCGTGGCAATGACAAAACAGCGCCAAACCAGAACGGAAACCGCTGCCAAGAAAGCGAAGGCAATCATAAACCCCAACTCTTCCGCCATGATGGCAAAAATCGAATCTCCCTGAACTTCCGGAAGATACAGAAACTTCTGCCTGGAC
>WJLE01000166.1 GCA_014728655.1 Candidatus Uhrbacteria bacterium | reverse complement strand
GAGTAGCAGGAGTCTAGTGTTGGGAGTTGGGAGTTGCGGATCAGGATCACGTCATCCTCAAACCGAAATTCCCAACCCGCAACGCACAGTTCAGATTAGGAGCGTTCCAGAACGGCAACGAGTACCGTATCCGCCGGAAGATCCTTTCGCTGGATCTTCAGTTTGTTCACGTCCTCGCGCTGACAGGTTCCCAGATGCTTACAAAACGCATCCACGCTTCCGAGCTTCTGTTTGATCCCGGGGATGGCGTAGTACATCGGAATCACAACGCGCGGTTCGATCACTCCGATGATATCCGCAGCCTTCTCGTCGTCCAGTACGGATCCGCCTCCAACCGGCAGGATCAGGATATCGATGTTCTCCATTTTTTCGAGTTCGATATTCGTGGGCTTCCGGTTCAGCTGACCCAGGAAGGCAATGGATATGTTCTCCGTAATCATCCGATGGATCACAGGACGCTCGGTTCCCTCATCGACCGCCGGATCCTGAATCCCGTCCACGAACACCCCCTTGACCTCATACTCGCCCGGGTCAGCGATCAGGAATGGCTTGTTCGTGAAGGCCTTCGTATTAAACCGTTTTTGGTCCTGATGACTCAGAACAACGACGTCCGGATCCAGGGTGCGCGGAAACCGCAGCGAGGATTCATTCTCGTACGGATCCGTCACTAGCATGGAGCTCATCGTGCCATTTTTAGACTCGATTCGGATGCTGGAATAACCGTGCCAATAGATCTGCATAATCGTTCAAAACAGGGGTCAAATTCGTAGTGTCATCGTACCATGTTACAACGGTTTGGTGAAGCCAAAACAGGGCCAATTAAAGCCCTTTTTTTATGGACTTTTGAGACCCGACCCCCCATGCGTTTTAGCCTGATTCTGATGCATGTAACCCCCGACAATGGCAAGCGCCAAAGCATCTGCCGCATCATCCGGTTTCGGTATCGCTTGAAGCTTGAGCAACCGCATCACCATCTCCTGCATCTGGGCCTTATCCGCGTTCCCGTAGCCCGTCATCCCGGTCTTCACCTGACTCGGAGTGACTTCAACGATGGGAAGATTTGCATCCGCCAGCGCGAGTAAAATCACTCCGCGCGCCATCCCAACCTTCATGGCCGTCTTCGCATTGGTCTGGAAAAACAACGACTCCACGCAGGCCACGCTCGGTTCAAATCGCCGAATCGCTTCGGTTAGATCGTTTCGCACGGCCTGCAACCGGTCGATAAATCGATGATCCGCGGGGGTATCGATGACGCTGTGCCACAAATGGTGGGGATCCCCTTTCTTAATAAGAACCAATCCCAATCCCGTCCGGCCAAAACCGGGATCCACGCCTAAGACGCGTAGGGGTTGCATGCAGACAGGCTACCTTAGCAAACCATAAGCGTCCAAATGCTTGTCCAAGCTGATGGATTCATGCATCATATGGACATGACTGCCCTTGAAACACAGCCCGGACCAGAGTCGAAACCATACATGGAGCGCCCTCCCGTTCTTTCTGCGGAAGAAAAACATCGTAGACTACAGGAGGCGGAGGATCGTTTGCGGGAGGCTCAGGAAGCTAAAGAAAAGCTACGCGCCATTGAGCAAAAAGAGAAACTGGCCGTCTTGGAGGCGATGGAGAGAGCGGGAGTGGACATTCATCCTATGATGGAAACGACCGAGCAGGACGTATCAGAGAAAGACCGCATGCTGATGCAAGAGTACCTTGGGGCATACGACGTAGACGATCTGTTCGAAGGAGCCATCAAACCATCGGAGGAGGAGTTAGCGGAAATGCGAAAAGGAGAGCAACGCGAAGCCGGTCTACAGTATAGTGTCAGCAAACAGCTATTCGATAAGATCGAACAATTGAAGCAAAATCCGCAGAATGCAGATCTCACGCCTGATCAAATACAAAACAAGGCCTTTACAGCAATCGCCCCATCGCTCCAAGAAACGTTTATGCAAAAGCATCCCAATCAGGACCCTAGTCTGGTCATGGGAAAACTGCTCCACAACTATTCACGATCATTGGAGATGCTGCGAAGTTCTTCGGATGAAGAATACCAATCCTACCTCCGCTCCCTAAATCGAACTGCGAACCCTGCTGAAAAAATGACTCTCGACCTGGCGGATTTTGAGGACCCCTCCCTCCTGACCGAAGAAGCGGCGGAGCGGGCGGTAGAAGACGCCTTCGCAAACCTGGAGATGAAAGACGAGGAGAAGCCATCGTAACAACTGAAGATCAAACGCAAATCCAGCCGCGTGGAACGCGGCTGGATGGTGCTTTGATGCAATGATTACGCAGTCTCGAGTTCGGAAGCGGATTCCACGTCCTCTTCCGGGACTTCGGAATCCAACTCCTCGCTTTCCTCGATGTTCGTTCGGAAACCGGTTCCCGCAGGGATGAGGCGACCGATGATGACGTTTTCCTTGAGTCCACCCAGCGGATCGATCTTCCCAGTCACCGCGGCATTGATAAGCACCTTTGCCGTTTCCTGGAAGGAGGCCGCAGACAGGAAGGATTCCGTGGAGAGCGAGATCTTCGTGATTCCCATAAAGAGATCGTCCGCAACGGCAGGCTGCTTCTTCTCCGCTTCCACCGCTTCGTTCTCGAGACGGAAGCGCATGCGATCCACGACTTCGCCGGGAAGCAAGTTCGTATCCCCGGCATCGCGGACGTACACACGGCTGAACATCTGTCGGATGATCACCTCCACATGCTTGGCGTTCAGTTTCTGACCCTGAGAGGCGTAGATGTACAACGTCTCCTTAAGGATGTAGCGCATGAGCGCATCCGAACCCTTGAACTTGAAGAGCTGCGCCAGATCCATATGTCCTTCGGTGAGCGCATCTCCAGGCTGCACCTCATCACCGTCTTTCACACTGATCTGATAGCCGATCGGCACCTGGTACTCCGCCGTTGCCGGACCTTCCCAGACCACCTTTACATTCTTCCCTTGCATGGCCACCGTACCATCGTGTTCGGAAGTCACTTCCGTCCCATCAGCCTTGGTCATGAGGAGGTCCCCCTTCTTCACTTCGTTGCCGCTCTTCACGTTAATCTTATCCCCGGTCTCTCGTGGAAACACGTCCTCCTGCACAGCGATGTGATCGATGTTGATGATCTTACCCGTGGAATTGGTATCCATGACGCGCTCCCCGGTGGTCAGTTCGATCACACGGCGTTCGCCGACACTGATCGACACCTTCCCGGCCACTTCCGCCACGATCGCCTTGCGCTTCGGTGTACGAGCCTCGAAGAGCTCTTCCACACGCGGCAGACCCATGGTGATGTCACCTCCGGCCACTCCTCCCGTATGGAAGGTACGCATGGTGAGCTGCGTTCCCGGTTCTCCGATGGACTGTGCGGCGATAATGCCGACGGCCGTTCCCAGTTTCACCTCTTCATTATAGGCCAAATCGTATCCGTAGCACTGCTGACAGATCCCCTGCTTACAGCGACAGGTCAACACGGAGCGCACATGCGCTTCCTGAACGTCCTGGCCCTCCAGGGAACGAATATCGTCCTCGTTAATCAGCGTTCCCTGCTTAAGCAGCACCTTCTTCGTCGTTGCATCCTTCAAATCCGAGATGAGCGTACGACCCAACAGACGCGTGAGTAGCGGTTCACCGATGTGCTCACACTCTGCAGCGGTCAAAAGCACGCCCTCGGCATCGCCGCAGTCCTCTTCCGTAATCACCACATCCTGAGCCACGTCCACCAAACGACGCGTCAGGTAACCGG
>WJLE01000165.1 GCA_014728655.1 Candidatus Uhrbacteria bacterium | reverse complement strand
TCGCGCCCGCTTGGTGTTCCATCAAAACGAGGTGATACGCATTGCGTCCACGCATCCATCTATCCGTCCGCCTGCCGGATCGACAGGGCGGGTAGGTCTGTCGTACCGTGATGGCGGGCAGGGTTGTAGGCCGAGGCATGCGTGGGCGGACCATCTTGAACGAACAACGACCGACAGACAGGCAGACACACGGACCTACTCAAGGTGGGTAGGTACCGGCGACTTCATGCTATAATGACTGCGACATGGTTCATCGAGGGGTACGACGCTGGAAAGGAACACTCCTGCTTCTTGGCACAATTATCGGTGCCGGAATATTTGGTGTTCCATCCATGATTGGTGTCTGGGGCATCGTTCCGTTTACCGGAGCCTTTGTCGTGCTTACGGCTGTCACGCTGACGGCGCACCTTTATTATGCGGAGGCGCTCATCGCGAATAAGCGGCATAGCCGATTAGCCGGGCAGGCGAAACACTGGTTAGGGCGAGGCCCATCCTGGTTCGCCGGAGTCGTTCAGGCCTTACAGATCTTCGGGAGTAACCTGGCGTACATCATCCTGGGCGGGGAGTTCATCGCCGTCATCGCAATCGTTGCAGGCGTGGAGGTACCGTTGCTGTACTGGCAGGTGGCGTTCTGGCTTATTGGCGGAATATTTGTGTTGTACGGGCTCAGGTTGGTTACGCGCGTCGAGTCGTTCCTCACGTGGTTGCTGGTGGCCGTTATTGTGATTCTCGTTGCCGTATTCACAACGCAGTTGGATTTCACCATCATCTTCAATCTTCCTTCGTCGTTCTCATTCGAACCGTATGGCGTGATCCTGTATGCGATTTTGGGCGCTACGTCCTTACCGGAAGTTGCAGAGGTCGTTCATTATCGCAGAGAGGATATGCACCTCTCAGTGATTCGAGGAACACTGGCCGCGGCAATCCTGACGTACGGGTTTGGGATTACGGCTTGGCTGGCTTCCGGGGGTGCGTTGGGTCGTGATCCCGCCGAGGTCGTACTGCTCCTTCCACCAGTCCTGCAGATCCTGATTCCGATCTTTGGTTTGCTTGCCGTCATGACCTCATTCATTGCCAGTGCGTTGGATCTGCGGAACATGTTTCATGTGGACTATCACTTTTCAAATGCATTTGCTTGGGTTGTGGCATTGGGTACGCCGCTTGCACTGCTATTCCTGACAGCAAGGGACTTCCTCACTACGATCGGATTGGTTGGATCCGTATTCGGAGCCACGGTTGCTTTGCTAAGTGTGCTCATGGGCCGGGCTGCGCTTCGTCGCAGGAAACGGAGGATCAAATGGTGTACACTGTGGTGTGAAGTGGTTCCCGGTATCGTCGTGATCTTCCTCCTATTGGGCGGTGTTGCCTGGATCCTGGTAAAATAATCTTATGACTGGTTCTCCAAGATATCTGCGCGCCCTCGCGATCTCCGCGTTGAAAAGTACAACCTACATGTTTGCACTGCTGTTCGGGATCATCTTTATCGCCGAGCACATCTCCCCATTCTTATTCCTGCTGACCCTGTACTGTTTCTACTTCCTCATCACGTTCCTGTTTGCAGAATGGATCTTTAACGATGTTCATATCCGCACCAAGGCCCTTGTGATCATTATTCTGATTTCGTTCATCATCGAAACGATATTACTGGTGGCCTTTTTCCGTCGTCTCGGGATGACGACCTTTAATATGACCGTGATCTACCGCAGCTTCATCTTTCTGGCCATGCATGCCGGTGCCATGATCGCTGCCAAATACGTCCGTAAACGTTTCTGGGCCACGTCCGGTCTTGCAGAGGGGTTGGAGTCCTGATATGGCACGCGTCGTCACCTTCATATTTATTCGTCTCCTGGCCATTGCCTGGGTGCTGATGCTGGCAAACGTCTTTGAGGTGTTGGGCCCCTACGCGATCTCCATCATCGTCCTGGCCAGTGAAGCGGTATTTGGATACCTGTGGGCCAAGGCGGAAACGGAGATTACCATGTGCAAACCGGCCCAGGAGGACGCTAAACTTCTCGCCCTGCTCATGCTCGGAACGGCGATTGTCGAAACGGTTCTTGTATTCTTCCTTGTAGGGCCTTATGTGCTTTGGGTGATCCTCTGGCGTGCGTTGGTAAGCTATTTTCCGTTTACGATCGTGGAAATTTTATCCTACGAACGACGGTGCAAGCTACGTGGAATCGTGCGCTCATCCCAGTGAGCGGATTGCCGCTTCCGTCACGTTTTTGAGTAACAGTGCAATCGTCATCGGGCCAACGCCACCCGGAACCGGTGAAACCCATCCCTCGGTAGTTTCGAGGGCTTGTTGATCCGCGTCACCGTAGATTTTTCCATCTTCCTGCTTTGTGATTCCTACGTCAATGATGACAGCACCCGGTTTCACCAGATCCGGACCGATAAACTTCGTCCGGCCGATCGCACTCACGATCACGTCTGAGGATTTCAGTAGCTCCGTATCCAGGACTCTAGGATCCATCATCGCCGTGATCATCCCGGCCTTCTGCAGTATGTGGGCCAGTGGTTCGGCGAACGTATCGCTATTTGCCAGGATCGTTGCGCTTTTGTGTGTCGGGTCAAATCCGGTTGCGCCGAGCAGGTGCACAACCGCAGCGTGTACGGGGGAGAGAATCGTACTCGCATCTTTCATCAATCGTTCGATATTCGTAGGGTGAAAGCCATCCACGTCCTTCTTCGGGTCGATCTCTGCAATGATCCGTTCCGTATCATGTCCTTCGGGCAGCGGGAGTTGCACCAGAACGCCATGAACCTCCGGGTCATCGTTCCATTCCATGATCACGCGCATGATCTCTTCGTCCGTTTTTTCTGCGGAGAGCTTCCGAACGTCCGTCAGAATCCCGACCTCCGCTGCCGCCTTCTCCTTCAGTGAAACATACAGGTGGGATGCGGGATCGTCGCCAACCAACATCACGCCAAGTTTCGGAGTGATCTGGAGCGGTTCAATCTGTGCTTTGACCTGTTCGCGAATTTGCTTCGCTAATGCACGGCCGTCGATGGGTTTCATGGCGCGGATGGTATCTGAAAGTTGGAAAATGGTAAATGGATGGTAGAAGGGCTGAGTGGTGAGTGATGTGTGCTGAGGGTCTCTATTAGCCACTCATCACTCAACCCTCAGCGCTCAAACACTACGCTCCCGGAATCGGATACCGTCCACACAGCGCTTTCACCTCGCTGTGGAGTGAATCGTAGAACGCGTCGGTTTTTAGTTTCTCACGGAAGTTGCGCAGGACCTCTTTCCGCTCCTCTTTATCGTCCGGAATTTGGACGGTCTTCATGTGCTCACCGATCTGCGTGATCCAGCTGGCGATCTGTTTCATGTCCGAAACCGTCATCCCTCGTGTGGTCACCGCAGGTGTCCCTAATCGCAATCCACTTGGGTAGAACGGGGAGCTGGGGTCCTGCGGGATGGTGTTCTTGTTCGTGTAGATCCCGATTCGTTCCAGTGCTTCGTGATACAGGATTCCACGACCAATGCCGGTTTTCGTCAGATCCACGAGTAGCAGGTGGTTGTCCGTACCGCCGGAGACCAGCGAAAATCCCGCATCGATCAGGGCATCCCCCAACGCCTTGGCGTTCTTCACAACGTCTGCGGCATACTGCTTGTAACTCTGTTCCGAGGCTTCCTTGAGCGCCACGCCGATCCCGGCAATCGTGTTAAGGTGCGGTCCACCCTGGAAGCCCGGAATGATGGTCTTATTAATTTTCGCCGGTAGATCCGCATCTTTCTGAAGTCCTTT
>WJLE01000164.1 GCA_014728655.1 Candidatus Uhrbacteria bacterium | reverse complement strand
GTGCGCTGGCGTGGAATCAGCCCTGCAATACCGCACATAGATCTTGTAATCTCGAAACGAAAAACCCGTCACTATTTACTTAAACAGGGGGTCTGAGTACTCTAACCCGTATGATGAAAAACGCCAAGCGGTTATTGATCCTCATAACGCAGTCCGAATGGGGCGGTGCGCAAACCTACGTCCTACAGGCCGCGATGGAGGCCAAACGCAGAAATATGGAGGTGCTCGTCGCTGCCGGAGGCGCGGAGGAGCTTAAGACACGCTGTGAGCAAGCAAACATTCCATACCGGGAGCTCCACCACGTAAAACGCTCTATCAATCCCCTGTCCGACCTTTGGGCGATTCATGAGATCGTGAAACGAACAAGGGACTGGAAACCAACGACCTCGCTCCTCATCAGTTCCAAAATGAGCGTGATCGGTTCTATTGCATCCCGGATCGCCAATTCGCCGAAGGTCGTGTACCGCATCGGAGGCTGGTCTTTTTTGGATCCGGTGAGCCCATTACAGAAGTTCATCCGCCGCCTCAGCGAACGCGTCACCTGCAAGCTAAAAGATGTCATCATCGTTCAGCATCCCGGAGACGAACAGCTTGCCAAACGGTACCGGCTGTTACCCAAACAGGACCTGGTCGTCATCCCAAACGGAATCCATCTAAAGCAATTTGATGCTCAGCTGCTACCGCGAGATCAAGCAAGAACAAAACTGGGAGTATATGAAGGTGGACCGATCATTCTAACGACAGCTAACTTCTACGCGACCAAGGGACTGATGGGCTACCTGGATGCGATCAAACAGACGCATCAGCGGATTCCGGATGCTCGGTTTCATTGGATCGGAGATGGGGGGCTGCGACCTACCCTTGAACGCCGCATCCGTGAACTGCGACTGCAGAACGTTGTGACCCTTCACGGAAAACGATCGGATGCAACTCAGCTGCTTCAAGCAGCGGACCTCTTCGTACTCCCTTCTGTTAAAGAAGGGATGCCTTGGGCACTTCTGGAGGCCATGGCCGCATCCCGTGCCTGTATCGCTACGGATGTTGGCGCAAACCGATGGATGCTGAAAGAAGCGGGCTGGATCGTTCCTCCGGAACAACAAACCCAACTAGCCAACGCAATCATGGAGGCGTTGAGCGACCCCGAGCACGCAGCGCAGCTCGCACGCAATGCGCGTAAAGCCATCGAACAGCGTTTTACGGCCGATCAGATGTGGGAACGAACGTTTGCCCTGTTTTAAGGAGACGACGCTGTGCCCGTAGAAGCGGAGACCGTATTCGCGTCCGGATCGGTCTGGGCCGGTGTGGTAGTGGCAAGCTCCGGGAGCTGATCCGCAGCACGCCGAAGCGATTCCTCGATCGTTGCGACTTCCCCACTTGCCAACGGTTCCAGCTGCACTGCGAGATTCGGATCCTTTTCCAAGAGAGCGTTCAGAATAATATTCCGCTCATCGAAAAGCCCCGCCATCTCCATGGAGATCGCAATCTGCAAGTACTGTTCCGTGGATCCGTTCAGATCCGCCAGCACACTCATGACGTCTTTAAGCATCTCCGTATCCCCCTGGATCGCCGCTGCCCGTGCGAGCTGCATCGCATCCGTGGCATTACGCAAAGAGAATGGCGCCTTCACCTTTTGCGCCTCAATGAGCGCCTTTGTCCCCTCATCCTCATTCCCCTGTTCCAGCCAGGAAACCAGGCCCACGTACCACCAGGATTCACCGATATTCTCGTTGAACGCCCGGGTGCGCTTCAACACCTCTAACGCCTTGTCGCTTTGTCCGACCTGGGAGTATAGCCGTGCCAGCCCGAAATGCAGCTGCTGGCGTTCAGGGGAAACCTCGATCGCCCGCAGATACAGATTCTCCGTCAGCATCACTTCCGAAACCCGCATCTCCTCCGGAAGGATCGGGAACATCCCGTGCACCATCCGCGCATACACGAACAAGGAATGCGCGTTCCTGGGATGACGCCTCACATATTCCTCGTTCACCTCCTTGGCGTACGCATACATTTCCACCTTCCGTGGATAGTCCTGTAGCCCTCCACTCTGTTGCAATGCGATCAAATCCCGTGACAACAGGAAGGCCTGTTCTCCGATATAGGGAGTTGGAATCTCGCCAGCTTCTTTCAGCAGGTCAAATCCCACATCCACCTGCCCGGCCTGTAGCAACTGATTGGCTCGAATCGCCTTCATCGATGCCTTGAACGGCAGCACGGTATACCGCCATGCGACCAGCAGCAAAGCCAACTGCACGATGATAAACAGCATCCATGGTGCGGACCGTGTTTCCGCGCGTTTCTGCACTTCCAACTGCTCATCTTTTTCTCCGTTAAAGGACGGACGTGTGGCTGCAATGATCAGTGCAAACATCAGGAAGCTCATGGAGTAAGCTGCCGGGTGATCAAAGACGAACAGGTTCTGTAGGAAATACCCGACCGGTAACGCCGTAAGGATAGCGGCAATCGGTAAGTCAATCCATCCGTTCTTTCGCGCCTTCCAGACCAGATAGAAGATACAGACGAAGATGGCAAGATACGTAATCAATCCGAAGATCCCCGTCATCGCCAACACATCCATGATCGTATTATGCGCACGATCAAACCAGGTTTCGTAATAACCAAATTCCAAGGATTTCGGATTATATTTGAGATTGAACAAAATGTGGAATGCATCATAGCCCCATCCGGTTAACGGACGCTCCAAGAACCCCTTCCAGGCGATCTCCCAGGCAATGAGACGCGTTTCCGTCGTGGCATTCAGGTTGGTCAAACGGCTGAGGATCGGATTACCGGAAACGAACGCACTTGCCCGAAACAGGTACGCAAGGATATACAGGGCAAAAAATCCCGCACCGGCACCCAGGATCGCGATGCGCGCACGGCCGGACTTGGTAAAGATGGCGTAATACAGTGTAAACACGCCGGTAACGGCGGCCAGACCGAAGAATGCTCCGCGGGACTGTGTCAGGAAAAAGGCGATCAGATCCACCACGGCGACGATTGCGTAAAAAACCCGAAGGCCGGTGTTTTTTGTTTTCAGGAACAGGAGCGTCAGAAACGAGAGGTTGAAGATCTGATACACCCCCATATAGATGGGGTTATCCAATAAGCCTCCCACACGCTCTCCGGCCTGAAACGTCAGCAGCCGTGGGAAGGGTTTCTGCAAAATGGCCACGATCGCCATAAATAGCGACAGGCTGATCTCGTAGTTCAACAACCGCTTCCAATCCACCCAGGTCTTTAGCATCCCAATCGCCATGGTTAGCCAGGCCAACAGATGAAGCATGGTGAACAGACCGTTCATGCGTTCTTGGTTCCCCCACCAGGACCGGTGTGGGTCAACGGAAAAGACGACGGACAACAGGATGGCCGCAAAGTAGGCCAGAATCGCCGTGTACAGAATGGACTTCGGGGGTCGATATTTGGGCTCCATCCACATAAGCGCCAGGTAAGCCGGGAACGTCAGACTGATCAGGACCTGAAAAAAGGCCAGCTTCGAAAAAACGAAGGGAAAGATCACATAAGGAATAAACATGAGCGGCATCAGGAGTCCGCCATAGATCCCGAGATAGGCGATCCATTTAAAGAGGGTGATCGAATTGTGCCTTGTCATAGATTCAGCTGGCAGGATAGCAGGTAGGTTGGGGTGTGGCGAGTGGGTTATGGGGTATGGTGATCCGTCGTTTCTATCCACAATTGACATGATGAATTTAACGGATCACTGAATGAACCATGAAATCTCACAAAGAGCTACATGCGTGGCAAGTCGGATTTGAGCTAGCTCAAGAAATCTATCATCTAACAGGGCGCTTTAGCCAGCAAGATCGTTATGACTATGCCTCACAGAGGCGACGCGCATCTCTAAGTATCCCTTCAAATATCGCAGAGGGTTATCGCAAACGTACAAAAGCGGATTACAGGCACTACTGCCACATCGCATTCGGCTCTGCGTCTGAATTAGAAACGCAACTGGAGCTAACGAAAAAACTGGCACTAACCGATCCGGAATACTTTCAACGATCCCAACAACTGGTCGATCGTGTACTCAGATTACTTCACGGCCTGACGACATCTCTCAAATAAACCACCCCCAACACCCTACCCCCAACACCCCACTCCCAACTCCCCAATCCAACCAAGCAAAACCCCCGGTCAAGCCGGGGGTCTCGCGTTACACGACGTTGTGCGTTCCTAATGGTTTCTAACTGCCTAGTGCAATACCGGGCAAGAAAGGTTCCAATTAGTTCTGCTCAACCGTGTTGGAGTCGTTCATGTTCTCCACGTACACATCGTTGGTCCAGTCGCGGGAACCGCCATTGGATCCAGATGCGTAGCTGTGAGGAACGTCGGTGTTGTCAGACCAGAGGAAGGTACCGGTCGCATTGGAGGTGCCGTCATCGGAACCACCAACTGCGGTGTCGATACCGAGTGCTCCGACCCATGCGTTCGGACCACCATCATCGGCGATGTAACCGGTGACGACGGACTGCGCTGGGCGGTAGAACGAAGTCGTAACTTCGCGAACCGAACCGGAGGAGAGGGATGGCGTTGCACGCAACGTGTACGTGGTGCCACCTGCACCCACCGTTTCCTCGGCGACGAGGCGGACGATAACCTGCGCGGAACCGGACGACGCATTGAGCGACGTGGAGCCCGTCAGGTCGGTGCCTGCCGTGTCACGGATGTAGACTTCGGTGTTAGCCTGAAGTTCAGTTGCGCCCTTGAAGAACTCAAACTGGTTCAGGGAGGTCACACCGGAAGTGGTTGCAACCGTGAACATGAGCTGCATCCAGGAGACCGAGCCACCATCAGCGTCTGCGTTGATCTGGAACTTGTAGAGGTCCGCAGGAGAACCAGAGCTGAGGGAGCTGGAGCTGGAGAGCTTCGTGACCACAGGCTTTGCCTTACGCAGCACCTGTGCATCACCAACGAGACCGTCCTTAGCCGATTCGTAGAGACGCTCACCGGAGGCATCACCCGTTGCACGGATGTTGATCTTTCCGGAGTAGTTCGCGTTCCACTCACCGGTCTGCGTGTCCGTCGCCACTCCGAGGCTTGGCGTGTCACCCGTTCGAGGGCTGAACGTCGTTGCGCTGGAGGTTGCGACTGGCGCAGCCAGCTTGGCCCAGATTTCGAAGTCCACGGTACCATCCTTCGGCACGGTGATCTTGTTCTGAGAGAGGTCGATATCCTTCGTACCGGTCGTACCGGCGGAGAGGATATCCCAACGGTTCGTGGTGTCCCCATCGGATGCGATTGCAACCTGGGTGAAGTCACCATTCGTACCGCCGTCGTTCGGATGCTGTACGCGGACGCGATCGACCGTCACGGACTCGTACTGAGCGGTTGCTCGGTAACGCGCCATGACCTTCCAGGCACTTCCACCGCCAACGAGAATCGTTGCGGATGGGTGGTTATCCTCCTGGTAAGTGATCGCACCGGACTTGCGGACGCTCATGACCACGTTCTGACCGGACGTCCCAGCATTGCTGGTCAGATCCGAGGAGACCGTTGGGGTCACGGTGTTCGCTTCGTCATCCTGCGCAGTCACGTCATCTGCGGATGCGATGCCGATGGCATACTGATCCGTAGATGTGGAGCTGGACACCGTCGAAGCAACCGTTGCCTTCACCGTGAGGTTCTTGGTGGTTCCCTTCGGGATGTCGAGCTGGAAGTTCGTGATCTGAGCTTCACCGCTGGATGGGACTTCAGACGTTCCGAGCTGCGTGTCACCGTCCCACAAGGAGAGCTTGATGACGAGCTGATCGAACTTGGCTGCGGTGTAACCCGGAACCATGGCCGTCTGAGCCTTACCCGTGAGCTTGATGGACGTGACCGTCACATCACTCTGCTGACCGGCGCTGAGCGTGAGGCCGACAGAAGGAACGTTCTGCTGCTTCTTCACGATCGTCGTACCGGTTGGGTCCGTGGCGAGTTCAACGGAGAGGCTTGCGGCCTTCACCGTTTGTGCGTTACCTACGACGTCGGAGTTCGGCACGATGTCGGACGTGTTCAGGAACTCACCCGTGTCTGCGACACGGATGTCGTTAGACTGAAACGCGTTCAACGTGACCGTGTATTCCGCCTGACCGGTTCCAAAGAATTCGTTTGCAACGTCTTCGGAGTTGGAGAGGTCGGCCTGAATCTGCAGGTTACGCGTCGTACCGGCGTCCAGGTTCCAGGAATCTGTGAACGTGATCTGACCGGTCGTCGTTGCCGGGCTTGCCACCGTCGAAGCCATGTTAACGGGCCCCATCACGGTTTCACCCGTGTCGGTGTCTACCAAGCGGATGTTACGGAAGTATTCCGTACCGCTGGAACCCTTCACCTTACAGTTACCGACGGAACAGCCGGTTCCGGAAAGCGTGAAGCGTAGGTTGCGGATTTCGAGTTCACTATCCTCGGAAGTGATAGAGAAGTCGTACATCGGGACAGCGAGGGTACCCTTTGCAACGTTCGAAGCTGCGGGACCGTTGTAGGAAACCGTCAGCTGACCGCCCTGGGTGGTGACTTCGATGTAATCGGTGCCACCTCCGTCAAAGGAGCCCTGGCTTGCGGCCGTACAACCGCCGGTCTGCGCACTGTCGATACAGATCGCAGCACCTGCGTTGAAGACCTTATCGATAGCCGTGACATCCGTGGTGTATTCCACGTATGTCTTGATCGTGCGATCTGCACGGCCTTCGATGTCGGCACGCAAGGAGAAGACCTTGCTGACCCCATTCGTGATGGTGAATGGTGGGTCGAAGACCAACGTGATGAGGTTGTCATCACTGATCTCAGACGCAGTTGCCACAACCGTCGTCCCCTGAACAAGTTCAATGTTCCGGAGGTCGGAGTTGTTAATGGAACCGGCCTGATACAGGTTGATCTGACGAACTTCAACGTCGTTCGTATTTGCCGTCAGCTTGAAGTTGGAGATTTCCGCGTTCTTCTGACCAACCGTTGGGTTCGTTGGCGTAACGCCCTTGTTGACTTCGACGCGTGCAGCAGCAACCGCTCCGACCGTGAAGGTGTTACCCGTGATCGGGAAGTTGCCGTTCACAGAACCCGTTCCTTCGATAATGACGGAAGCGGCGTCTGCGATCTGAATCGCGTGCTCACCGCCCTCGCTACCGCTGGTGACGGCAAAGTCTGCGTAGATGTACACGGACTTCGTCGAATTCGCAGGGATATCGAGATCCAGTGAGTTGAATTCCACAAGGTGCGTCGTGGAGTTGATGGTTCGTCCGGTCGTCAAGCGAACCATGTTCGAATCGTACAAGTAGACGTTCGAGATATCGCTTGCGGCACCCGTTCCAACACGCTTGAAGCGGAGGCCGTTCACGCGAGCGGCTTCGTTGCCGGCTGCGAGGTTAACCTTCACGAGTGCGTTGGAGCTGGAGTTTCGGGGAACCGTCTTGCCTGCTGGAGTGTCCGAGGCAAGTGTAACGCTGACACCACCGGAAACGGATGGCGTTGCGGACTCACAGGCAACGGTACCGAGTTCGGTCTCCATGCCAACGACGTCCACGCCGTCTGGGTAGGTAATGTCGGTTACAACTGCATTGCTCGTATCGAGCATGTTTGCAGAGATCCCATCAGACGTGAGCATACGCTTCATACCGTTCATGACAACGTAGTACGTGTCTGGGTCTGCAGCGTAGTGGATGATCTGGCCATCCGGGTGCTCGGACGTGCTGAGGGAGGCACCAACGGTGTAGTCGACGAAGAATGCGTCTGGGACGTCGACGATGCGTTGGTTCCAATCGGAACCGTACAGATCTTGTGCGATCGTTTCGGTTTCGATCCAGTGCAGCATCCCGCAACGGGTGCTGACTGCGTAGGTCTTCGGATCCGTCGTGATCTTCACGAGCTTGGTGCCCGGGCGGATCGTGACGTTTCCTCCGATCATGATGGCAGCGAGTTCTGCATCCGTAATGGTCATAACGGACGAGAAATCAGAGTACCATGAGAAGTAGGTCTTTTCGTTCGGGAAAACGTAGCGCTTTCCATCTGCAGCGTAGTAGTACACGGCAGGGCCGGATGCCTTGATCAGATCTCCGGGGGACAACGTTGCTGCCTGAGCGACGCTCGGGAACAACAATGCACCACCCATGGACCAGAGCACGGTCGTCACGGTGACGAACGATGAGACAATTTTCCGTAATGGATTCATGTTGAATCTAAGTTATTGTTGGAGTTGGTATGGGGGATCCTTAGGAATCCTTCCATACCGGTGGTGAATCTTACCCATTCCCACACTCGAGGAGACTCGAGTCGACCTTTAAACTGTAGGAACGGCCTGGCGAGGATGCAAACAGTATAGTCGAGCGGATGACCTGAAACGGCATCGAGCCGAATCCGTCCCCCCGCCCGGTTGGAAGTCTCTCTGAAGGAGAGGCACCCAATGAGATAGGGGACAAGCCAGAAGTTATTCGGTTGTATGTTCTGTTTCCGAGCTTTGTGTTTCGATAGGGTCAGCTCCGTCGGTGGATTCCGCATCTGCTTCCGTAGACGTTGCCTCCGATTCCGGCGAAGGAGTTTCGGCCATTTCATCTGATACGTTCGAATCCTGCTGAAGTAACGCTTCCGCCTGAGACTGAGCTAAGAACGATTTTGCACTTGCCTCTTTAAGCTTACGAATCGCTTCATCTACCTTGGATTCTCCGAGTAGCTGGTCCACCTGTTGCAACGCCGCCTCCGCATCTTCTACCAAGGTTACGCCGGATGTGGAAGATGTTGTCGTCATCGACGTCTCTTCTGAGGAAGACGGTTCTTCGCGTTCATCCTCTTCCTCCTCCGCGGATTCCATCACCGTCGTTGTCACGCTGGCAGTACCGGACAACTCCAACGCCTCCGCAATCGTTTCCTGCGCCACGGTTCGATGAACGGTCAGGGATGCTCCGATCTCCTCCGCACTAACCATATCGGCAGCCGTTTCGTCCTTGCTAACCTCCACCAACACCTCCAGCGCCTTAATTCCGACATCCGCAGCCTGCGCACTGGCATCGTTCATCTTACGCTTCACCTCCGGATCCTGTGCAACATCTCGCATCTTCGTCTTTGTTTCCTTCAGCGACCGCATCACCTCCGTCACCTCCTTATCAATCACCTTTGCCGTCTCCGCAACCTCCCGTCGCTCCGTTTCATCAAATCGAACCTCATCCAGCTGCTCCTTAATAGTGTGCAGATCTTGTTTCAGAATATCGGCCGCACGACTCACGCGCTCTTCTTTTTGCGGAGTGGTTTCGTCGGGAGAATCAACGATCATCTTCATGTCCTCTACGCGACGCTTGGTGAACTCCACTTTGAGCTTCACCTTGCTCGGTGTCGAAGAGGATAGCGCGATCCGAGTCTGTTCCGTGACCAGCTTGAGCAGATAAAGCGTATCTCCGGGAAGCGCGCGTTCCGCGGCGCGGACAGATGCGATAGACCCTCCAAGGAGGAGAACGGCCACGGATAGCACTGCCAAAACCGGACCTCGTACCAACTTTGCCATGCTGGGGTAGGCCGCAGCGATCGTCTTGCGATTCTTCTGAGCCGCTTCCGCACTCGGCATGGTATTTCGAACCTGCATCAGCAATCGTTCGCGCGTACCCGAAATCCACGCCGGATCCGGCTGGATTCCGCGCTCTCGATCCCGGAGGGATCGAATCGAACGATAGAGATCTCGTTTCATGAATTTCAGGATTGCTCGTTGAGGTTATCGAGCGCCTTCTTGGCACGATGGTAAAGCACACGCACACTTCCGTTTGATCGCTCCATAATTTCCGCAATGAGTTGAAAAGGTAACCCGTCGATCAAGCGTAGCGTCAGAACATCCCGATAATCGTCTTTCAACCGCTCCAATCGACCCATCACCATCGAAAGTTCTGCCCGCGCTTCAATAAGCGTCTGTCCGCGGCCTTCATCCGTAGGATCGTGCTCACTATCAGTAGACGCTTCCTG
>WJLE01000163.1 GCA_014728655.1 Candidatus Uhrbacteria bacterium | reverse complement strand
TCCTAACATTTCTGGGTATTTTGGGGCTTGCGTTGTTGTTGGGTGGATATGTGGCCTGGCAGGCCGCAGCCGTGAACACCGCCCCTCCACTTCAGGTGCTGCATCCTGACGACGGGCAACTGCTGTCCGATCCGCGTGCACGCATCGCTGGAGTGACGATTCCGGAAGCGACGGTGACGGTGAACGATCAGGATGCAGCTGTGGATTCGGAGGGACGATTTGAATTGGAATTGGATGTTCCCCGAGGCACGACGGTGATCACCATTGTGGCGAAACGTCGTCGTGGGAGTGAAACGCGCATGGTGCGTCGGGTCATCTATGACACGGAGATCATGGATCCGGAGGCGATGTTGAATACGTTGCTTCTACCCACCTCCACATCTCCAACGTCGGAAGTGTTCACAACGACGACGATCTCGGAGTGAAAAACAAAAAACCCGACCCTTTGCGGGGCCGGGTTCACATGCAAGGGGCTGCAACTGTCAGCGACGTTCTAGAGAGGCGTCTCAATCGACGGGAGGAGAGAGATATCCCGACCTTGGTCGGGACGGGCCGTCAAATAAGATGCCTGGAACGTCCTTCCAGTCGCAGCCCTTCGCACGTGACTGCCTACCCATGTGCGTGGATTTTGATCCACGCACATGGGTAGGGCCCTAATGGGTGTGTCATTAGGGCGGTTCAGGAAGGGTACACTAGACGTTACCGTTTCAGGTGATCAATTGGAAGTTGCTTACCCAGCAATGTTCCTTTGGTGCGGTCGGCTCTGCGTGCAAGTAGCAGGCCGTAAGTGGTGGCAATGATCCCTCCAAGGATGAGGTAAGGCGTGATGGCGTCTGTGGTACTTTGAAGGTCCATGTGTACTCCGGGTCGGTAGGTGAAGTATACGCGTCTTTCCATCTGCGTCAATGGGAAGGGTATTGACCGGCACCTCATCCGTTCGAACCATAGCAATGATTCGTATGGATGAGGCGGGGAGGCAGTAGATGCGTAATCCCTGCCTCCCAATGGGGCCGTGTGAGTCGGGGTGGTACGGCCCCTAAGAGAGCGCTTGTGCGCTCATCCCTCCTAGTTTCCTCCTTGTAATAACGGTGATGTAGGTACATCCCGTTGGCTCTCTCCTCTGTTTTCGACCGGACCCCGCAAGGGGCCCGAGCCGAAGGGGACGGCAGACGATGCGGTCTGCGACCCCCTTCGACCTTCCCGTTCAACACGGGAGGCCGAATGGTTTATTGGAATGTTCTGACTCCGGTTCGGATTGCTCCTTCCAGAATCTCTTCGGTCCTTTTCCATTGGAACAGGATCCAAGAGATGTGGAGTCCTGCGTCCGGTAGACACAGGACTCCGTCCCTAGAAAGAAAGGAAGTAAGGTTGGGTGAAGGCTAGAGCGTGGATGCTGCCGCTTCCGCAGGCGCGTCCGGGGGGGATGGTTCACCGGAGGCGTCCGTGGGAGGGGCGGTGTTCCCGCTGTCCGGTGCCTCGTCGTCCTCGTCCGGTGCTGCGGCGGGAGCTTCGACTTCGATTTCCTCGTAGCCTTCAGCTCGCAGCTCCTCCTCGATGTGGCCGGTGATCTTGAATGTTTGCGTGGCGTAGTCCGTTCCGTAGTAGTACTCCGCGCTGAAGAACAGTGCCCTCCAGACGGGGAGCGGAAGGATGACCGCGTAGCCCCCCTGTTCGGTAACGCGGCCCAGGATGACGTTCCCCTGCGAAGAGTGGAACTCCGTGTCCTTCGTGCCACCCGCGTGATGGTTCACGCAGTAGGCGAAGTAGCCGTTTCCGGCATAGATCACCTTGTTGATGGCCTCGGGCTGCACGCATTCCAATAGTGCGTGATATCGGATGTCGCAGGGATTGTGGACGGCATCGAGTGGAGCACCCAATGCATCCGTGGGAATCGGGTTCCGCGTCTTGGGATCGTCACCCTGGAACTGTGGCTGGATGTAGTACAGCGCGAACGTTCGCTTGCTCAACCCCTTCACCATTTGGTCGAGTAGCTTGTTTTCGCCCTCCAGTCCCTCGATCTCACATTCCGCAAGTGCCGTACGCAGCACATGCTTGCATACGCTACGTTCGTACCGACCCTTCTGCTTGCGGGCGCCCCAGGCCGTTTCGCGGGCTTGGTAGAGCTCGCGCGCATGTTGTTCCAGCTGGCGTAGCATCTCCTCCTGTTTTTGGTAGAGCTCGGGCTCCACCTGTTGGCGGATCTTGCGGAGCGCAGCTGAAGCCTCGCTTTGCTTCTCGTCGCGCTTCCATCCTCCTGTGCTCACGCCCATGGCCAATACGTAGCCGGGGTAGGAGGGGTCGATCTCGGCACATTTCGCCTCGATCTGGTTGGTGACGGACTTGAGCTCCTCTTCCGTGTCCAAGAACTCGCGGACGAACGGAATGACTTCCGGTTGGGCATCCACGATCTGTTGTTCCATGAGGACATTCAGACAATCCTCCTGTCGTGGACGGATCACGATGTAGCTCATGGGGTCCGGGAACGTGGCGGCTTCGGGATTGTTGCGGAGCTGGTACAGCGGTCGCTGCCGCCGCTTGAACACGTCCGTAAATGCCAGAGAGATTTGCGGATGATCCGTGATCGTACCTTCTTCCTGTCCGAGGAGTCTCGGATTTGCGACCATGCTCACCACGTTCGTGGTGACCGGACGTCTGGCCTCGACCTGTAATAGGGCGCGGTGGTAAGGCCGGGCGAACTGGGACGTCCGCTGGCACTTCTCAATGGCGATGTCGATGTCTTTGGTTGGCCTGTAGCCCATTGCTGACCTCACTTGTGGTGTTTGAAAAGGTGCGTGCCGGCACACGCGTAGGTGAACCGGTGTCGTTGATGAACGCCTGCGATGTTACGCATGCGTACCGTTGTTGGTTAGGAGTTCCTTGCGGATCCTCCGCTCCTTTGAATCCCCCCACAGGCAATCAAAGCAGCGGACGAACAGGATAGCGCAGATTCCTTGTCGTTGTCTCCCGTTTACGGTCCGGCGTCCGGGAAGGGTGAGCCGTAAGCAAGGCTCGATTTTAAATACCGGTTCGCCGGGCCGTAAACGACAGCATCTTCCGGAACGGTATGGAGAAGGCTCGAGTTTCGGCAATAGCTTGACACGAACCAGGCAGACCGTACGTTCATGCGCCTTCGTCCAGCCCAAGCCGGAGTACTACTGCACGTGTATCGGTTCACAACCGACGGAATCCGCCGGCAGCGCCCCCTCCATGCCGCTTTGGACGATGCGGGTTCTGACGAACTGTGTGGAGACGACGGGGGAGTTCCCTAACGGGTTCCCTCCAATGTCTGCATCCTACGAATAGACCAGACGGATCCGGTCCGTACGTAGAGCGCAAGACACGCCCCCGACAGTCTGCAGCGTTAGCTACGATAACCGTGCATGGGACCTCTCCACACAGCTCGCAAGAACAAAAAAATCGCACCCTAAGGAGTGCGTCGTCATCTCATCGATGGGTTAGATCGATGTATGGGGAGGATGGCTGAATGTTCCTCCAAACATTCAGGTCCCCTGGGATGGTTGTTACACGATGCTCCTCCAAACAGCGTGCAACCCGACTCTCCTCAGGTCGTTGCTTCTATTCAGCTTTGAATATCAGCTCCTCCAGACTGACCGAGCACTATAGCAGAATTCGGTAATGATGTCAAGGCTGGTTGCTTTTTTGGGGTTTGGCTACAGACTATGGGCGGCGAGCCACGGGCTTTCTTGGTACGAAGTTCCTGGTTAGGAGACTCGTAGTGCGTAGCCAGCTGCTAAAGGCTAGTAGCCAGTCACAACGTAAAAGGCGACCACAGGAGTGGACGCCTTCACGAGTTTTGTAGGGGGTGGAGGGTCTGCCTAGGAGGCCGTTTGAGCGTGGGATCGCGAAGGTTGTTCGTAGACGTAGGTTCTACGCTCCTCCCGGTGGAGGACGATGTGCGTGTTTCGCTCGGAAGCGAGACGTTGCAGTTCATCGACGAAATCGCGATAGGGTTGCTCAATGAGGTGCTCCTTACCAGGGAGCAGTTGGCGTCCGGCAACGGTATAGACCGTCACCCTGCAGGCGTTCCCTGATTGCCCTTGGGCGGGGCAGACGACGAACGGTTGGACCGTCGTCGGAGTGGTAACGAGCGTTGCCGCTGTTACCGAAGGAGTCTCTCTCTTACTCCTCATTGTGAACCTCCAAAAAAATGAGCGAGGGGACCGGCCCCCTCGCAAGCGAATCTTCCATCTGGATCGATGAGGGAATCGCTTGCAAGGGTCGGTCCATCCTGATGATTCAGGACTGTGGTATTTAACACATATTGGATGCATTGTCAAGGGGTCTAGACGTTTATTAAATCAAAATTTCGCTTGATTAAGCCAAATGGTTCAGCATGTTCTTTATGGATCCATTATCCACTCATTGCACGCTTGACCAGATGCCGTTTTCCGGCTAACATTCGCGCGCGCACGGCCAGAGATTCTATTCGGATAATCCAAGGTCTGAACAGGATCTTCGGTCAACCAAGGAAATACTTCCTTGGCACCAAATCAGTTCCATAATGATGAGGTAACCCCACAGACGATTGAACCTCCCGAAACGACGTGTCAGGGAGGTCTTTGCGTCTGTTCCGGAGCCGCCCACCCAATCCCGATCCCTTGCGCGGAGATCGATGGTGGTCGTACGGCTTCGGCATCTAACTCGACGACGCAGCTCCGTGACCTGCCTCTTCCCTCTTGCATCCCGGCCGGGTTGTCCCGTCGCATTGAGGCGGAGGTGGGAGCGAATCCCTGCGAACCATCTGATCCATGCCTACGCAGCAGATCTTTCGGCGTATGCCTCGTAAAGAGGATGAGCGCCGCTACTTTACATCCTCCCGCGACGCCATGGCGTTGCCGGATCTCATCGAAGTCCAGAAGGACAGCTATCGTTGGTTCCTGGAAGAAGGAATCCGCGAATTACTCAACGAGATCACTCCGGTCAAGGATTTTATCGGCCGGGACCTCGAACTTCATCTGACCGATTACTTTTTTGATGAACCGAAGTTCGACGAAAAAACATCGAAGGAAAAAAAGATTAACTACGAAGCGCCATTGCGCGTCAAAGCCAAGCTGACCAATAAGCGTTCCGAGGAATCCAAGGAGCAGGAGGTGTACCTCGGAGAGCTGCCGGTCATGACGGATCGCGGCACGTTCGTGATCAACGGAGTGGAGCGTGTCATCGTCACGCAGCTCGTCCGCAGCGCCGGTGCCTTCTTTACGGCGGAGTCCGTTCGCGGCCGCCGCTATTATGGTGCCAAGCTAATCCCGAACCGGGGGGCGTGGCTGGAGTTTGAAACCGATGCCAAGAACGTGATCTGGGTGAAGATCGACCGGAAGCGTAAGGTTGCAGCCACGTCGCTGCTACGCGCCTTCGGGATCGCCTCTGACGAAGAGATCATGGAGCTCTTTAAGGATGTTGATACTCATCCGCTGAATCACTACGTGGAGTCCACGATTGCGAAGGACGTGGCCTCGAACGAGGATGAAGGGTATACGGAGGTTTATAAGCGCATTCGTCCGGGAGATCTGGCTACGCCGGATAATGCGAAATCCCTGATCCACTCCATGTTCTTTAAGTTCGAGCGCTACGATTTGGGTACGGTGGGACGTTTCAAGTTCAACCAGCGGTTCGGATTACCGTCCGATCGTGAGATCGTGAAGGACGAGGCGAATCGCATCCTGACCAAGGAGGATCTGGTTCAGATCCTTCGTGAGATTATCCGTCTCAACATCACACAGGAAGATCCGGACGACGTCGATCATCTTGGAAACCGACGTGTCCGTGCCATCGGTGAATTGGTGCAGAGCCGGTTCCGTATCGGACTGGCCCGCATGGAGCGCATCGTAAAGGATCGTATGTCCACGCAGGACATCTCCACCATCACTCCGGCCAAGCTTATCAACGCGCGTCCGGTGATCGGAGCGGTGCGAGAGTTCTTTATGAGCTCACAGCTGTCGCAGTTCATGGATCAGACGAACCCGTTGTCGGAGCTTGAACATAAGCGTCGGTTGTCGGCCATGGGTCCGGGTGGTCTTACGCGTGAGCGTGCCGGGTTCGACGTGCGCGACGTGCACCGCACACACTACGGCCGTATCTGTCCGATTCAGTCTCCGGAAGGACCGAACATCGGACTCGTGGGACACCTGGCCAGCTATGCGCGTATCAACGATTTTGGATTTATCGAAACACCGTTCCGGCGCGTCAAAGCCTGGGCGCAGAACGACGGGAAGGACGGCGTGGGCGATGTACTGCGTGCGGATGTAAAGGATGCGGACGGTAAGATCATGGCCAAGAACGGTGACGAGATCACCAAGGATCTGGCGAAGACGCTTAAGGATTCTGTGAGCTTTGATCAGCTTCCGGTCGTCGCACGCGTCACCGGCGAGATCGTCTATCTAAACGCCTTTACGGAGGAACGTGGGACTACGGCTCCGGCCACAACGCCGATCGATCATAAGACCGGACGATTTTTGAACGAACGTGCTGCTGCCCGTAAGCACGGGGAACCAACGACCGTGGATGTGGAAGAGATTGACTATGTGGATGTCTCCTCTAAGCAGGTGCTCTCCGTCGGAACATCCCTGATTCCGTTTATCGAAAACGACGACGGCCACCGAGCCCTCATGGGATCGAACATGCAACGGCAAGCCGTTCCTTGTATCAAGCCGGATACACCGGTTGTGGGAACGGGTGTAGAGCGCCGCGCCGCCGTTGACTCCGGACACGTTTATTTGGCACCGGATGATGGCACGGTCGTGTCCGTGGATGGGAAGCACGTGGAGTTGCAGACCTCGAATGGCGAGATCCGTCGCTACGACCTGGTGAAGTTCCAGCGATCGAACCACTCCACTTGCATCAATCAACGTCCGAACGTCACGAAGGATCAGAAGGTCTATGCCGGCGAAGTTTTGGTGAATGGCACGAGCTGTGAACGCGGGGAGTTGGCCTTGGGTCAGAACCTGCTCTGTACGTTCCTTTCCTGGGACGGCTATAACTACGAGGATGCCATCATTTTGAGTGAACGCTTGGTGCACACGGATCGGTTTACCTCCATCCACATCGAACACCATCAGATCGATGTCCGCGACACAAAGTTGGGTCCGGAAGTCGTGACGTCGGATATCCCGAACGTTTCGGAAGAGAAGCTGAAGAACTTGGACGATCAGGGCATCATTCACATCGGTGCGGAAGTAAAGGCCGGAGACAT
>WJLE01000162.1 GCA_014728655.1 Candidatus Uhrbacteria bacterium | reverse complement strand
GTAATATGTGGCGCGAATACCAATGGCTCGATCCTATACTGCTTAAACGCCGCTAATAGATCCTTCGTCATTTCTTTTGCGGATTCCACACTGAGTAGATAGGAATTTGGTAGAAAGACACCGTAGAGCGTTGCCAACTTCAGTCGGTTCAGTGTCGCCTCACTCGGAACGGGAACGGATCCGAAAAGAGCGATATCCGGACGCAATGCGCGCACCTGATCCACCCCCTTCTTTAACTTGGACGTATCCATCCCGATCTGCAGACAGATCCCTTTGAGAAAGGGAAAGGTGAGCTTACGTTCCAATCGTTCGTGTTCTACACGTAGTCGCGCTGGATCAAAGTAGGGGTTGTATGCGCAATAGACCTCCAGATTCGTAGCCAGGTGTTCCTGCTGAAGGAACTGCAACGCTTCAAGGGAGTCAAAATGAATTTTCGGATGGCCGCTGACCACGAGCACCTTTTGAATTCCCGCACGGATCGCGCCCTTTACCTGCTTCTGAAATCCCATTCGGCAGTCATCCATGGACTGTGCACAAAAATATTTCGTAGCCAAATGCAACATGATGTCGAGATCCGGGATCCGCCCCTTCAGCCGGACAGCCACCTCCAGCGGATCTATGTCATCATCATGCGTATGCGTGACATTGATACTCCTGACCACGGAAGCAGATAAAAAATCCGCAACCGTTTCGATCTCCTCTTTCTTGCGGATCGTCACGTCAAGACGCATAGTATTTACTCCTATTGTAGCTTAATCCGTAATTCTGAACAGCGCTGACCTCATCTCAACACTAAACGGAGATCAACGCAAATGAAAAAGACCGCTGGATTGCGGTCTTGAAGATTAGAGGAAGCGATCCTGCTCCGCAGGAGTCATTGCGAAATCATCGGGGTGATGGCCATGGCGCTCAAACTCGCGCTTGAGGTTTTTTATCGCGATGGGATGCGGAAGACGTCGGCAGCATTCCAAAAATCTCACCGTACGGACGATCGAGGCGCCGAACAACATTGCACGATCCTTCTTCGTCATCCCCAGGGCTTCCGGGGTAGCCTTCTCGCAGCAGGGATGCGGTTCCAACAGAAGCTCTAGCTGTTCCGCATGCGGATCAAGTTGATCCGCGGACCGACAACGGCATAGCAATACATCCGCAGCTTGATACACGCGGGTAGCCAAAAATGCATAGGAGGTTGTCAACTCTATCGGCTGCAATTGATACTCCTCGATATCATGAACCAACGCGATCAGCTCTACGGGCTGATCCGCATCCTCCCGACAGCTGGCAACGCACTCCCGTGCGTCGACGACGACCTGTTCACGGATGCAGACAAAAAGCCGTTCCGGAGTAATGCCGTATTGAAAGATATTCATGAGGTGCATCTTCTGGAAGACTTCCAGAATCCGAGCGCGATGCGTTACACCTTGTAGACACTCTTGAACAATCTCTCGCGCCAGCTCCACGTGAGCATCCTGCTGTTCACCTACGGTAAACACATTCATCCTCCTCCTAAAAAAAAGTGCTGCACTCAGTCAATCATGGACAGAAGATCCCGTAAAGATGGATTGCTAATTAGACTTGACAAATCAACCAATTTTTGATACATTGCCGCTATCGTGCGCTAGCGCGTGAAACCAAAAAAGAAAGGAATAGCGTTGAAAACGTTTACCGTACGTTGGAAAACCGTGGAACCCGGCATCGTGGCTACCGGCCCCGGTGGGAACCACATCGCGATCGGCGCCTTTGAGCCGGAACGACCACGTCGGTCACTCATCGTACCGATCAAGAAGAAGCACCAAAAAACCGAACCGCACATGGCGCTGAGCATCATGCCGCACAAACGCGTGTGCATGGGAACCTATCCCGGATTTGAACACCCCGTGCAGATGCAACATGTCGCGTACAAATGCACGGAGCATGCAAACCGCCCCTGCTCCGCACTCATCCACATGGCGTTCTTCTACACCCAAGGTGGCGTACCGGTTCAGTGGATCCCGGTCCCCCTACCCGTTGGGCAAAATTGCACACACGCTCTGCCCGGTGACCCCAGACGGAACTGCCCGATCTGTGAGCAACGGCACCGGTTCCGTGTCCAAAGCCATCGCGTCAAGCAATTCGGCTTCGGAATCAGTCGGGATGCGTATGGCAAGCTCGTCAACGAGCGACTCCTCTGCCTGAACATCGACTCCGGCATCCTGATCAAGCAACAGAAAGGCGCAAAACTGTTCTGGTGGAACGGGTTCAACCTGCTCGTGCACACGCACATCTCGATCGCAGCATACCCAAAGCTCGTCGAGCAGTTACTATTCCGCGAGCCACCTCCACAAACACCTTAGAACTTAACCCTTACTCCCTGTTCAGCGCGCGGCGTTGAACGTACCAATATTATTGATCCTAAGATGATGATTCAAGATATTGGGGGAAATATTCAATACGATGATTGAATGATTTCCCAATTTCCTGAGTTCTGAAACCGTTCAGGCTTCAGGAAATCATAAAGCCCCAGGAAGAGCTGGGGCTTGATCATGAGTTACGATCCGGTACGGACATGCTTCTTTGACCGATCAAGAATGACGGACAGTGCATCCGTACCAGGCGCGTTCGGCTGCTGCGGAATTGCGGGAGCCGGATGGGAGGAGAGCGGCGGAGGTCGCATGCTGGAGCGCAGATGACCGAGGGATGCTCGAGCAATCTGGATGAACCGATCAATCGCGAAATTGATCCGTCCGGCTTCCTCGTTCTGAACAGCGTAAGGCTTGATGCGGAACAACCGATCCGCACGATGTTTTGCCTCCGGCGAATCACACTGGAGCCCGATGAGGATGCACATGGCATCGACCCAGATCGGCCGGATGCGCTCAATCTGTTTCATCTCATCGCACTCCTGTTCGAGCACCTCAGCGGCTCGCTCTATCTGCTCCGTAATATGCGTTAGGACACTTGGTTGTTGTGAGACTGAAGGCACACATTCCTCCTTTTTGAAAAAAACGAACTATGATCCGAAGCTACTCCTATCAATCCTGGCTGTCAAGTCATCCATTCAATGCGTTTGAACACTTTTTGATCCTAAACCAAATACTGATAACATGAACCTCTATGAGTCGTATCCAATCAAAACAACAGCTCATCGATGAAATACTACTTGAACAGCAGAAACTCAATGATCTGTTAAAAGCAATTCCCAACGTTCAGATGTCCAAGGCAAAGATCGTTGACGGCATGACCATCAAGGACCTGTTAGCGCACCGAACGGAATGGGGAAAGATGTTTATCACCTGGTACACGGATGCGAAACAAGGCAAAACACCTTTTGTGCCAACAAAACAATACAAATGGAATCAGCTGAAAGAACTGAATGCGGAGATTTACGCATCGAATAAAAATAAACCAACAGACCGTGTGATGCGAGGGTTCAAAGCAATTCAGAAAAAACTGTTTGATCTAATCTCGAACATGACCGAAAAGGAGCTGATCTCAAAGAAGTACTACGAATTCACCGGAACCTCCACGCTCGCGATCTATGCCTGCAGCGCAAGCGCAAGTCACTACCGATCCGCCAGGCGTTATATTCAAAAATGGTGGAAAGCGCAGTCTAGGTAAAAGTCCTCAATGAAAAATCCGACAAAAGTCGGATTTTTTATTGGCCAGGTCTCATCCCTGCGAAATTCTTTAACCTCGCTAAAAAGAAAAATCTTCCAGATTGCTAGAAGACTTCTCGTTGGCTCGGGGGCAGGGATTCGAACCCCGATAGCCAGGACCAAAACCTGGAGTCCTACCATTAGACGACCCCCGAATGTTGCGGAGCCGATCTTAGCGTACTTTTTATGTAAAATCAAGTTATCGACAAACATCAAATTCAGATCAGGTATAATTGCCATGTGCCCTTTCCAATTGGGAGGTTATCGTGTTTGTGAGTGAACCCCTAAAAAATAACCATGACAGTAACGGAATCATCGAGGACGATTGTGGGTCTGAACGCATTGAACATCGCGCCCTAGTCCAAACGGACGTCCTGATCATGCTGGCGAATGCACTGCGCATGAGCCTGGTCCAGCGACTACGCGATCTACCGCTGGAGGACGGACGCTACCTGGTCCGTTTCTATGAGGCGGGATGTGCGCCGCTGGATGACCTAATCCAGCGCGGACTGCATCATGTCTATCCGGAATACCCTTCGGATAATACGGATACGCATCACCGATGGATCGACCCGGTGACCACACAGGATCTGCTAAACGATCTGCGCGACCCCGACTACGGGGGACATCGCTTGTCCGGAGAGAGCGGTACGTACCTCATCGATCTCGACGAGGACGACGGGCCCACGACCGTAAGGGATTTCACCCCATTCCTTGCAGCCTAGCGCTACGGCACAACGCCTCCCAAAAAACTCTAACACAAAAACAAAAAGGAACCCGGTGGTTCCTTTTGATCTTTCTCCGATCGCGGCCGTATCTGCAACAGTAAGAGCGGCAAGCAGTGACAATCCCCAAAAGACACCGCCTTCATATGCGGTTTTTTTGACCATTCGACGGCAAAGGTCATTTCATCGCCATCACGCGTCTGATGATCAAACCGACGGAATGAGAATACACCTGACGAACCCATCGGATCCAGGATACGAACTAAACCCCGAACACACGGTATGTGATGTATCCCACGTAGAGCAGCAGAAAGAAAACGCCCTCGTAACGAAAGAGCGTATGCTTCCTTCCAATAAACAACACGACGAACATCACCAGAGATGCAAAGATCGCAAATAAGACATCAAAAGCGTTTTCACCGGAAAAAGGAAGTGCGTTAATCGTTGCGCTGGACCCCAGCACCCAGAAGACATTAAAAATGTTCGAGCCAACCGCATTCCCAATGGCGATATCCACCCGCTTTTTTGTCGCGGCAATGATCGAGGTCACGAGTTCCGGTAAGGAGGTGCCGATGGCCACGACCGTCAGCCCGATCACGGAATCACTCAAACCGAACAGTTTCGCAATGGCAACAGCACCATCTACGGTCCAGCGACCACC
>WJLE01000161.1 GCA_014728655.1 Candidatus Uhrbacteria bacterium | reverse complement strand
GCGTAAAGGTGGAAGTTCCGGATGTCGTTTGACAGTAAGCGAGATGTGTATTTCCGGTGCCACGCTAAAGTTGATGCCATAGCCGGCAACTCTTTTTGAGGGACCAAAAGAGGGCCAGAGTATAGTCTCGGAGAGTTAACCCTATGATTCTTTTTTGAATCTTGAAGGCAAATGGCGGAGAGGGAGGGATTCGAACCCTCGGAACGCTTGCGCGCTCAACGGTTTTCGAGACCGCCCCGTTCGACCACTCCGGCACCTCTCCGCGTGTGGCGCGACAGCCCCACGGAGGATGTATCGTTTCCCAACGCTGCGCGCAACCATCGCAAGGGAGTTGAACCAGCCACGCGACTGTGGCTCTTGGACAGGCAATCGACCGAACGGCAAAGCTCGCCTATTTGAGGTCACTAGGACCCGCGCAGGCACTCGGGGCCGAATAAGGAATCGCTTCCAAGTCTAATTGGACCAATCTGAAAAATGCTACGAACACTCTCCCCGATAATATTTCCAAATAGGCCGCCATTTCGAAGAAAAGTTCTGCTTCCCGATGAACATAGAAACCCCAATTTTGAGCGCAAATATGATTATAACACACTGACCTACGATATCTTCGTAGATCAAAAAACGAATTTAATCACTCTCGTGTGTCCAAAACTTTATAATTTTGAATATTATGTACGAAAGGGACATCATAAAACAAATCATGAACATTTAAAAATTGATTCAATCAAGAAATTCAGGCGTCATGACGAGGTCTATTTAAAATACAGGATACCACCTCATATATTTAAATTCCAATATAAAGACATTTGTTTGTCCAACAATATCTCGCCATCTGATAATCAATTATTCCAAAACATGAACTGCGCTACGATATTATCGAAAGATAATGCGCTTAGATGGATAAATGACTGGGTCCATTTTCACATTGATCACCATAACTTAGAGGGATTGGTATTTTTTGACAACGAATCTGATGAGTATTCGATTCAGAAGTTACACGATTGCCTTAAAGCGATCTCTGGGCTGAAACAATTTGTTGTGCTTGCTGCGCCTTTTCGTTATGGCACATTTCACAAGGCAAAATATGTGCACAGGGCCAAATTTCTCCGAGCTGCGCTGCTTAATGTGGCCCGGAAGCGCTTTTTCGCGCAGGCGAACGCAGTTCTGAATATTGATATCGATGAGCTTGTTGCCCCCATTAATGGAAGTAATATATTTGACGAGACAAAGAAAAGCCTCCTCGGTTACAGACTGTTCAATGGTCGCTGGCGGCACGTCGCTAATTCACCTATTGAGGGTGTGTGCCATGCAGATCATATCTACCTAACAGAAAACGATATTTGCTCAGCGACGAAATATTGTATCGATCCACAGGGCCTATTAAGTTCAAGACCTTGGGATGTGCATAGAGTTTTGAATGGTTACCTGAACAAATCACTTTTATCAGATAAAATATTCTACTATCATTGCCGACAAATCACAACTCATTGGAAGTACAGGCGTGAATCGGCTGAGGAAAGTCAGCTATTCACTGACGAGGAATTGCGACAAGCAATGCTGGCCACGTTCGATAAGCGGCCTCGGCGTATAGAAAACTGAGGAGCATCGGAAAAGTTCAGCGCTTGTCTTCTTCAACCTCTTGAAGCAGCTGCGCACCTCTCAGACACTGGGGCCCCATCAACCAAGCAGCGCTTTAAGCCGATAAAGCGCGGCAAGCGCATCGCGCGGGGTCATTCCGTCGGGGTCCAGCCCGACGATCTCATCGCGCAGCCTCGCGAGCGCCTCGACTTGCTCGTTCGCGCCGTCATAAGCGGCCTGCTCTGGCTCTTGCATAGCGGCAAATAGCGGCAGTTCCTCGATCCGGCCCGCGCCGTTTCCTTCGCGCTCAAGCCGCGCCAGCACCTCCCGCGCTCGCCCCACCGCCGCGCGCGGCAGACCCGCCAGCTTGGCCACCTGGATGCCGTAGGAGCGGTCCGCCGCGCCGCGCGCGACCTCATGCAGGAACACGATCTCGTCGCGCCATTCCTTCACGCGGATGGTGGCGTTGGCGACGCCCGACAGCCGCTCGGCGAGCACGGTCAACTCATGATAATGTGTGGCGAACAGCGCGCGGCAGCGGTTGATGTCGTGCAGATGCTCGGCCGCCGCCCAGGCGATCGATAGCCCGTCATAGGTCGC
>WJLE01000160.1 GCA_014728655.1 Candidatus Uhrbacteria bacterium | reverse complement strand
ATGCCACAGCGTCCACTGACGGAAACGCACATGGCACCGTGGATGAAAATCTCCACTTCCATGAGGTTCCCTTTTGGACCACGGACATCCTGTTCTTTGATCTGATCCGTAATCCGTTTGATCTGCTCCAGCGTAAGCTCCCTTGCAAGGACGACGCGGTCTGCCCACTGCGAAAAGAGTTTCACTGCTTCGATGTTAGAGATGCTGTGCTGGGTGGAGATATGCACCTCTAAGCCAGACTGCTTTGCGTAATCAATAACGGAAAGGTCAAAGAGGATCAGCGCATCGACTCCCCCGTCTTTTGCGGCATCAATGACTTGATGCATGCGTTCCAGATCTTCATCGTAGACAAGGGTATTTAAGGCCAGGTAAGCAGCAACATTATTCTGATGACATTGCTCTACGATGGAAGGGATGTCCTCAATTTCAAATTGGTCCTTCACGTTCGCACGCATGTTTAATCCCTTCACGCCAAAAAAGATGGCATTGGCGCCAGCCTTGATTGCTGCATCGAGTGCCTCAAAGCCTCCTGCGGGTGCCAGGAGTTCAACGTTGTCGATAAGCTGTTGATCAATTTGACTTGACATTGTGTTGATCTATTCTTTATGATCGTTCGCGTAGCATAACGGAATAATATGAAAAAACAATACGGTGAAGTGATCCCTGGATTAAAAATCCACGGAGAGGATGCCCCATACGGTGTCGTGAATGAACGTGAAATCAGGGCCGCAGCAGGAACGATGTTTCTGTTTGGGATTCTGGTCTTCTTCTATACGCTGTGGTCTCGTGATTTTACGCTCATGATGATTTTAATTCCTGTCTTTTGGCTGGAGTTCTTTTTAAAAACCGTCTTCCAGCCTTCCTATAGCCTGTTTGGGATCTTTGGACGTGTGTTTACAAGCAATCAGGAACCGGAATACGTCGGTGCGATCCAAAAGCGTTTCGCTTGGGGGATCGGACTGTTACTTGCAACGATCATGGTCGTTGGCGCAGTGTTGGGTGGAGTGCGAGGCATGCTCCCCTTTTCAATCTGTACGCTCTGTCTATTTTTAATGTGGCTGGAGTCAACCATGGGGATCTGTTTGGGATGTAAGATGTACGGCATGTTGATCCATCTGGGGTGGCTCAAGAGGCCGGAAATACAGCCCGCATGTCCGGGAGGCGTTTGTCGGTTGGATGCGAAGCGCTAGAGGCGTGATACAATAGGGTCATGCCGTTTCACGTGCCAAACCATCCCCTGTTTCGCGCATTGCGCGATTTACATCTTCCGGCAAAAGATTACGTGGTCTTTGGAAGCGGACCGCTTTGGATCCGCGGGATCCGACCATCCGGAGATTTGGATTTATTGGCCCGAGGTGCCGCATGGGACCGTCTTTTGGAAATCGGACAGGTGGAAGACGGGGACGGTTGTTCAAAGTGTATTCGTTTAGCGAATGGAAAAATTGAAGTATATAACCAATGGTGCACGGCATCCTGTAATGTGGATGATGTCATACGTCACGCCGATGTGATAGAAGGTATCCCATTTGCGAAATTGCAAGATGTTCTCTGTTGGAAATCAGAGATGAAACGGGATAAGGACGTGGAAGACATCGCGATGATTGAGGAATATCTCAAAAAGCATCCCGAAGAAACCATTGCACACGGAATTTAGTGGGTTGATACAAGTCCGCCCAAGGGACGTCCCCGCTACCCGGTAATCGCCGAGGGTTATTTATGACGGGTTGATGCTTATTGAACCGTATTCAGCATCTGTTCGACGGTGTCCTCCATTTCTTCCGGATACGTGACGATGAGATCCATTTTTGGCGTTTCAATCAGCTGTGGAACGATCAGCAGGTGCTCTTGGTGAGAGAATGCATCAATTTCAGTTAAGCTAAATCGTTGAAGAGCAACGCGAAGCGCTTTTTGATTTCGGACGACGGTGCGTTCGATCTCCAGCGGCGGTTGACCAAAACAGGACTGCAGTTCTTCGTTGGATTTTGAAAAATGAATACAGCTTGTTTCAACCACCTGCATTGCCTCAGAGGCGTTCGGCTGTTTGAAATTCGAGGTCTGGAGCTTCATCTGCAGCTGACTTTGATTACTGAAATCAATCAGGTAGTACGTCCCCTCCCGGTGTTCCGGACTGATCTCCGTCTCTTTTTCCTCCACTGCACCGAGTGCGCTAGGGTAGCAGAAGGTCAGTGGGGTGT
>WJLE01000022.1 GCA_014728655.1 Candidatus Uhrbacteria bacterium | reverse complement strand
GCTCCATGCGCTTGCTAGGCTGCGCGAGCGTCAGCGAGCCGCAGGCTAGCAGCGGATGGGTACAGACGCCGCCCCGCTAGGGCGGACGCGCAGCGTCTGCCCTAGCGACCCAGGTTCACCCGCGCCGCGACTGCGTGAAAGCTACCTGTGCTCGCCAGCTAACCGCAAAGCGCGTTTCCCCGCCGGTACCAGCCGCGTAAGCGGCGTCGGGTGCAACCGCTTGTTGGGCGGTTTTGCGTTATTGCGACTCTACGCGCTCGTTTATTACACCCCCTCATCGTCTCACGGGACATTTCTCACTGTCATTGGCAAGTTGTTTTGCCCAACACGAAGTGAGAGAAAAAGGGCTTGAAATAGAGTGACAGTTTCTGCACTTCCCCTGAGGCGCGAAACGGAGTATCATTGGCTGAATCTTCATTCATAAAACAGCAGGAGGTGCATAAATGGCCGATCAGAAAGGCCAACGGCGGTGGACCGCCGAAGAGAAACTGGGCATCATCGAAGAGGCCCGCCAAACGCCACAAACGGTCAGCGGCGTGTGCCGTCGCCACGGTATCGCCACGGGGCAGTTCTACGGTTGGGAGAAGAAAGCCCGTCAAGGCGCTCTTGAAGCTTTGCGTTCCAAGAAGCCGGGGCGAAAGCGAGCCAGTCCTGAGACCCAGCTGAAGGAAGAACTCACCCGTTTGCGGGCCGTAGTGACCGAGTTAAGCGCAGAGAACCTGCAGCTAAAAAAGGGGCTCTGGCTATAGCGCCCCATCGTCGTTACAGCGCCGAGGAGAAGGCTTTGATCTTGGAGACGATCAGGCAGGCCCAAGCTAGGACGGGTCAGTCCATTGAGCAAGTTCTGGCTCAGCTAGAACTGCCGCCAGCGACCTACTACCGTTGGCAGGTGCGAGAGCGTGATGACCGCCTGACCGATAACGTGGTAGTGCCTTGCCGCCGCGTGCCCTCGCCGACGCCGGAGGAGATAGCTGCTGTACGTAGCTGCGCTTCGGTCCACTCGGCAATGGGCTACAAGCGGCTCGCCTGGCTGATGGTGGATGAGGATAGAGCTTACCTGCGGCCCTGGCAAGTCTACCGTATCTTGAGCGAGTATGACTTGCTGCGACGCGCCTCGCCAGTCCTCCAGGAGGCCTTGAGGCGCCCACCAGAGCCAGATCGCCCAGACCAGGTGTGGCACGTGGACCTGATGTACCTGTACATTGAGCCGCGTTGGTACTACCTGGTGGACATCCTGGACGGGTACAGCCGCTTCCTGGTCCACTGGAGCTTGAACCTGACGATGCTGGCTGAAACAGTGACGCTCACTGTTCAGGAAGCGTTGGAGAAGCTATCCGAGCGTCGACCCGGAAGGCCGAAGATCGTCCATGACCGGGGTAGCCAATTTCTCAGTGCCGAGTGGCGGAAGTTCGTTGAGGGAGCTGAGGTAACAGACATCAGGACGCGAGTAGCACATCCTCAATCCAATGGACGAGTGGAACGCCTGCACCGCACTCATCGCGAAGAGGGTCTTTTGGAGGAGGAGTTGACTGACTACCACCAGGCCTTGGAAGTGATGGAACGGTGGAGCCACTACTACAACCACAAGCGGCCTCACTCGGCTCTGAAATACCTACGGCCAGTGGACTACTATCGAGGCGATCCGGAGGCGCGGTTGGCAGAGCGAGAGCAGAAGCTCTCCCAGGCACTGGAGACTCGCAAGCAGTACTGGCAGGGGATTTGAGAATGTTAAAGAACTGCAGAACCTGTCACTCGAATAAATGACCAAAAACTCTCACTTCCATCTGAGCAATACAAAGTAAACCCGATACGGCATACGAACCCTGAGTACCGCAACACCTACTTGGTTATCACTTTCTGTCGTACCGTTGAGAGATTTGTAAGCACCTATCTTGTACAAGCCGGTTTTCGGTGCGCTAAACTGCACAATTTCGTAGTTGTTATCCCAACTCGCCGAGTATCCTGACGGCAAGAGCTCATCGTCTAGGTCCCAAACGTACAGATTGAAATTGCTGGTCAAGGCATCATCGCCTAGTGTGGCAT
>WJLE01000159.1 GCA_014728655.1 Candidatus Uhrbacteria bacterium | reverse complement strand
TGATCCATCTGATGGCCCATCTGGTCATGAAGCTGGTGGTAGAGCAACCCGAGGCCAGGCAGAAGGAGGCAGCCGATGGCAATGTCCCCAAGCAGGACTAAAATTCGGGCTGACCACCTAGAGAAGAGAGCGCTGATCTATATCCGCCAGTCAACGTTGACGCAGGTCAAAGAGAACGTAGGCAGCAAGGCGAGACAATACGATCTGGTGCAGCGAGCGCAGGATTTGGGTTGGGGCAGCGAACAAGTCGTGGTCGTGGATCAGGATCAGGGTCGCTCAGGGGCAAGCGCAACAGGCCGAAATGGTTTCCAACAGCTGATAGCCGAAGTGGGGATGGGAAAAGCAGGGGCAGTATTCAGTCTAGAGGCCTCCCGGCTGGCCCGCTCATGCAGTGACTGGTATCGGCTTCTGGAGATTTGCGCACTGACAGAGACATTGGTGGTGGACGAGGATGGGGTCTATGATCCCAGCGATTACAATGACCGCCTGTTGTTGGGGTTCAAGGGAACGATGAGTGAGGCGGAACTACATTGGCTCCGTAGTCGCCTGACAGGCGGAAAAATGAAAAAAGCAGAACAGGGAAAACTGCGTATTCCCTTGCCAACAGGGCTGGTGTACAACGAGGCCGAAGAAATCATCTTGGATCCGGATGAACAAGTACAACAAGCGCTGAAAATGCTCTTTGAGGTCTTCGAAGATGTGGGGACAGCCATGGGCGTGGTGCGGTATTTCCAGGCCAAAGGGCTCCTCTTTCCAACAAGGGAGTTGAGAGGGCCGCGCAAAGGGGAACTGAACTGGGGCCCCTTGCCCCGGAGACGGGCTTTGAGCGTGCTGCACAACCCCTTATATGCCGGAGCCTATGTTTATGGGCGAACAGAACTTCGCTTGGAGAGCAAATCAGGGCAAAATGGACCGGTCAAGAAGCGCAGACGCTGTCATGACTCGGAAAAGTGGAAGATTCTGCTGCTAGATGCTCATCCTGGTTACATCGATTGGGAACAGTATCTGGGCAATCAACAAAAACTGGAAGACAATCGCTGCGATCGAAAGAAAAGCCGAGGAGCGGTGCGGGAGGGGGTGGCCATGTTGCAGGGCATTGCCCTGTGTGGGGTTTGCGGAAAAAGGATGACGATCCGCTACATAGAGGGCGGGGCCACACCGGTGTACAGATGCCAGGAAGCTTATTCCCAATGGGGGCATCCAACCTGTCAATACATCCGGGGTGATGGCGTCGATGCTAAGATCATCCAGCTGTTCCTAGAAGCGATGACCCCGGCCCAAATGAGCGTATCTATGGCTGCATTAGCGCAGGTTGAAGCTCGCAGCCGCCAACTTGAAGAGCAGTGGCAATTACGGCTTGAACGCGCCGATTACGAGGTCGAACTGGCCCGAAGACGCTATTATGCGGTTGAACCTGAGAACCGCCTGGTAGCTCGAAATCTGGAACGAGACTGGAACGAAAAACTGGTGGAGATGGAGCAACTGAAGCGCGACTATGCGACCAGGTCAAGACCCTCGAAGTTGGTAGCCAGTCCCGAGCAACGGAAGCGGATCTTGAGAATAGCTGGAAACCTGAAAGCAGTTTGGGAAGCGGACACAACCACGAACAGAGAGCGCAAACAATTGCTGCGTTTCTTGATCGAGGATGTCACCCTAAAGCAGGAAGAAGACGATATCCATATCGGAGTGCGTTGGCAAACGGGAGCCTGGAGCGAACTTGAAGTTCCCCGGACGAAGCCAATCTGCGAAACCCAGCGCACATCAGAAGCTGTGATCGACCGCATCCGCGAGCTGGCTCCGACCCATCCGGATATCCAAATCGCCAAGATACTCGACAGCGAAGGACACACAACCGGTGTCGGTCTTCCCTTCACCAGGAGAAGTGTGCGCCGGGTGCGAGGGAAATACGATATTCCCACTGACTGCCCAGAGATGCCCACTGCCGGTCTGAATGGCCAACGAGGCGATGGGCGCTATTCGTCCAGGGCAGCGGCTGAGTTATTGAACGTCAGCATTGGCACGATCAGCAGTTGGTCCAAGGCTGGCAAACTCGACAGTCTTCAAGCGGCTCCCGGAGCCCCTCGCTGGATCAAACTGAGTC
>WJLE01000158.1 GCA_014728655.1 Candidatus Uhrbacteria bacterium | reverse complement strand
GCCGGCCTGCAACCCAGCCTGTTTACGGATATTGAAGACACCATCGTAAAGATCGACCTACGATCCAACACCGTCACTCCGCTTGGAGTTCCTGCCGGAGGCTTAAGTGTCTCGAACCCCGTAGTGACCGATAACGGCGAAAACTTCATCTTTAATGATACCGTTACCGGAGAGCTCTATAACTTCCGCCTCGTACTGTAACCCCTTATGAACCGACAACGACTCTGGATGCTAATCCTACTCGCACTTGCCTTTATCGGTGCGACGATCCTGTATTTCGTCATTGTTTGGCAGGAAGGTCAGAACCGATTCCGCGCCGGCAAACCCGTACCGCAGAACCTGATTCCGGAAGAACTGTTGACCGATGAGGATCGGATCCCGGAAATTCCAACCGAACCGCCGCCGATCCATCCGGAGGACCCCTACCTGTTTGGCTCTCCCAACAGTCCCGTAACGATCATATTTATTGGAGACTTCCAAAGCCAAATCGCGCGGGAACAGACCACGACCATCAATGACTCCCTTCGCATCCTTGGAAACCCGTCCAGCGTCCGCGTAATCTGGAAGGATATGCCACTCGTCCAGGAGCACTCTAAAGCCATGGAGATGGCCATCGTCGGACGATGCGCCGCAAGACAAAAGCAGTTCAAGAATATGCACGATCTGCTGTTCTTCGAAACGCAACGCTATACGGAAGAGGAGTACATTCGTTTCGCACGACGCATCCATCTGGATGAACAGGAGTTCAAAATCTGTCTTCGGGATCCGGCGCACAACTTCCAGATCATGCAAGGGAGTGAGGAGTTACGGCTCATGGGCGTGAAGGAGGTTCCAACGTTATTTGTGAACGGTTTTCCATTGGTCGGTTACGTGGATACGGAGTCCTTGGTTTCCATCTTACGACGTGAACTGAATCTGAACTAATCATGGCAGGGGCACGGATCGGGATGCTGCGGACAGGCGCGCGGATCGTCCTACCTTTCGTGTGCTTACTGATCCTGATCCAACCTGTGCAAGCAGCGGATGTTTGTTGTACCTGTAAACAAACCAATCATCCAGAAGAGCGATGTCTGACGCTTGAGGACTCCAAGCTGCCTGACGTCGAAGATTGCACACAACTCCCTCCTAATGCCAATCTCGGTGAACAGTGGACGTGCACGAAAACGCCACTCAGGTCGAATCAATGCAAAACGGTTTCCGACGGCGGCGTTTGCACCTCCGCTCCGGTCAACGCATTAACGCTGACCGGTGATGCCGTGCAGCGCTCCAATAACGGTGGCGGAGAACCATCAACACCGGATCTCATCCCGGAGCTCAACGTTCCGCTCCGGGGATTCGATCCAAAATATTCTTCGGAACTTCTGAATACTTGGATCAGTGCCATGGTACGCTACGGCATCAGCATCTTAGCCGTCGTTACGACGGTCATGTTTATCGTCGGCGCGTTCCTTTATCTGTTTGAGGCAGGTGTTCCCACGATCAATCGAGGGAAACGCATTATGACAGATGCCGTGATCGGCATGGTCCTGGTTCTCTCGTCGTATCTAATCCTCAGTACGCTCAATCCCAAACTGGTTGAACTACAAGCACTGAACTTCGAAGCCATCCAGACGATCTATGTGGATGAGCTGGAATCCGGCGGATCCGGACCGGGTTCCGTACCCCGTAACTTCTCGGGTCAGGTGTTGGCACCGAATCAGATGCTGGATCTGGCCATGGAGGTCGCGGGTCGTACCGGGATCCCTGAACTTCCCTGTATCGTCCGCGCTTCTATGCAACATGAATCCGGTGGCAGGCAACTTGTCGTGGGGCACGACGAAAACGCAGCACAGACCACCTTTAGCGTCCGTGCACGACGAAACTTCATTAATAGTGGAAAATTCTTTTCCGGTAAACCCTTCCCGCCCGTTGGATGTACGAACACCGCCTGTCAGGATCAGGGACCGAAAAAAAATGACGATGAGCTGGATGTGAGTAACCCCCCGGAATATAACCTGGACTGGCGGTTTTCGCACGGCTTTGGTGCGGCACAGTCTACGATTTTTCCGAATAGCAAACCTTGCCAAGGGCGTGAGGCGCAAGGGCGCGGCTTCCGCATGGGCGGAAAATGTTACACGGTTCCAGAACTTATGAAGGCGGAAAATCAGGTACAAATCATGGTGGACCACTTCCGTATCTGTTACAACAAGAAAAAG
>WJLE01000157.1 GCA_014728655.1 Candidatus Uhrbacteria bacterium | reverse complement strand
CACCCTGACACGGTATGATGTAACCGATTTAAACAACCTTCCCTATGGCCGACAAACCCATTTTTGAAAAGAAGAATATCCTCGTCACCGGCGGTGCCGGTTTTATCGGATCCCATCTTTGCGAGCAGCTGCTCAAAAAGCATCGAGTGATCTGTATCGATAATTTCGTCACCTCGGCGGAATCGAATATCGATCTGTTACTCAAGAATCCCGATTTTGAGTTCATTCGTCATGACGTCAGCGTTCCGTTTGATATCGAAGCCTTCCCGGAGCTGGCACGGTTTAAGATCAAGTTTCAGGGCGTACAGGAGATCTATCACCTCGCAATCCCGACCAGTCCAAAGAAATTCGATCAGTATCGGATGCAGACGCTCTATGCAAACTCCTTGGCCATGAAGCATGTGTTGGATATTGCGGTGAAGTATAAGTCCAAGGTGCTCTTTACCAGCTCGTCCGTTGTGTACGGACCGCGTCCTGCGGATCTCCATCTGTTCGAGGAGCATGAGGTCGGCACGGCGGATACGCAATCCCCGCGCGCGTGCTATGACGAGGGGAAGCGGTTTGCGGAGGCGGCCTGTTCCACCTACGCAGCGGTGCATGATCTGGACATAAAGGTCGCACGCATCTTCCGGACGTACGGGCCACGGATGCCGCTCTTTGACGGTCACATGATTCCGGACTTCATCTTAAATGCATTGGACGGGAAGACCTTGGAAATTTATGGAGATGAAACCTTCCGCACGTCGCTCTGTTATGTGGATGACTGTGTGGATGGGATGTTGAAGTATATGGGTTCGCCAAAGGGCACGGGTCCCATGAACATCGGATCGGATCAGGATATTCCCATCGTGGATGTGGCTCAGCGGATCCTTGAAATGACCGGATCCAAGTCCAACATCAGTTTCCAACCGCCATTGCTTTTTATGACGCAGCTGGGATTGCCAAACATTGCTAAGGCGAAAGAAAAACTCGGCTGGCTGCCGCTCTTGACGATCGATGAAGGACTGAAGCGCGCAATCGACTACACCATCGCACACAAGAGCCTGTTAGCGTTCCGGCCAAAGGAGTAACCGGGTTGACAATTTCGCAAAAATCATTAACCTCCTGCTTCAGGAGGTTTTATGACGCACATGACCTGCCATACGTCAGACGGTGGCACCAAAGAGATCGATGCCGCGAGGGTTCAGTTGCGCTTGAGCGCTCATGGCGTCGTCATCAACTCGAATGCGGAAATTCTGTTCGTCCATGTGAAGAATACCGGTGGACGACTGTGGCTTCCGGGCGGAGGCGTAGAGATCCACGAATCGTTACAGCAGGGACTGCAACGCGAAATCATGGAGGAGACCGGGTGGACGGTTGAGGTCCGTGAGCGGATCGATCAATGGGAGCGCTATTTCTATTGCGAACCCCCCGTCAACCAGGCCTATCGGGTGATGATGAACGTCTTCCTCTGTGACGCGATTTTGCAAGGCAAGGAACCTGTCGAGGATGATCCGTCGGAGACGGCGACGGATCCGTGTTGGGTTCCGTTGAATCAATTGGTGCCGAAGTGTTCGCCGGAGGTTCTTCTGCAACCGACGCTACCGGAGTTCTTCGCTCGCTGTGCGGGGCTCATCGTCGAGCACGCGGCAAAACGTATGCGTTGACCGATCTCGAATCCATCAACCGCGCTGCTGTTGGTGGATTTTTCATCCCCTGTAATAATTTACGGTTTTAGCGTAATGTAGCGGATATGCGAACGATTGCGGTGATTCCGGCCTATCACGAAGAAACACGCATCACGCCTGTGATTCAGTCGATCCGGGCGTTGGTTGACGCCGTGGTCGTCGTGGATGACGGATCAAGCGATCGTACACAGGAAGTCGCGAAACAGGCGGGCGCCATCGCGCTGCGGCATCGCCTGAACCGCGGGCAGGGAGCGGCGTTACGGACGGGGACGGAGGCGGCGATCCGGCTCGGTGCGGACATCATCGTCCATGTGGATGCGGATGGTCAGCACGATCCGCAGATGATCCCGGTGCTTTCGGAGCCGTTGAGAGCAGGGGAGGCGGACGTGGTATTTGGGTCTCGATTTATGGGCATTGATCCAACGGATATGCCGAAGGTGCGTCGGATGTATTTCCATCTTGCGAAACTCTTCAACATCATGGTTGTGGGGATCTCCAAACAGATTACCGATCCACAGAGCGGGGCCCGCGCAATGAATCGTGTGGCGGCGCAACGCATTCAGTTCACGCAGGATCGAGCGGCACATTGCTCCGAAATTCTTCGTCGTGTCACGCAGTCCGATCTGCGTTGGAAGGAAGTTCCGGTCCATGTGCGCTACACCGAAGATACGTTGAAAAAAGGTCAGAGTTTCTTTGAAGCCTTTAAGATTCTCTGGCACTTAATTATTAGAGGAACGAAATAGGTTGTAGGTGGTTGGTTGTAGGTTGTTGTTCTCTACAACCCACAACCCACAGCCCACAGCCCACACTCCAATCTATGCCCATCCAAATCCTACTCGTCGTCGCACTCCTCATTGCGCTTACCATGACCTGGAAACGTGCGAAGGAGGGGGTCATCCGTGCGCGAGAAGCCGTGCTCTGGTCCATCGTGTGGATTGCGGCAGGCGTTGTCATTGTGTTACCGGAAACCACTTCAGCGGTTGCGAATCTCCTTGGCGTCGGTCGCGGCGTGGATCTTGTTCTCTACGCTTCTGTCGTGGTGTTGTTCTTCCTCGTCTTTAAACTCTTCACGAGCCTGGATCGGATGGACAAACAGATCACGGACCTCGTCCGCAAGGATGCACTTAGGGATCTGGATCATCAGGATGAAACGCCAACAACCAACAACCAGTAACCAAGTTCATGTCTCAACCTACCCTTGACCCTTCGACTCATCCCGCTTCGCGGGTTTCGCTTAGGGCGGTCTAGTAATTGATTGATCAATGTCGCATCAACCAAGTATCGATGTCATTGTAGTGACTTTTAACCACAAGCGGTTCATGCAATCGCTTTTTGAGGGCTTCCTAAAGACGGATTACCCCAAGGATCGTTGGAAGATTCACATTGTGGATAACTTATCGACGGACGGGAGTAGGGAAGAAATCCGATCGCTCATCGAACGGCACCGCGATCAACTTCCTGAGATTCATTTTATTGAACCGGATACGAATTTAGGTTTTGCCGGCGGAAACAATTTCATCATGCGCGAATCTCATGCGGATTATGTTTACTTATTAAATCCCGACGCGGCATTTGAAGAACGTTCCTTAAGTGAGATCGTACGTGTCGCAGAAGATCGGAAGGATGTGGGTGCGTTTCAGTCCCTTCAGGTGCTGATGCAGGATCCGACAAAGATTGGATCGATTGGGAATGACATCGTAT
>WJLE01000021.1 GCA_014728655.1 Candidatus Uhrbacteria bacterium | reverse complement strand
TTGGACATGCCGATCTGTTTGTTGACCCGCCAGCGGAAGGAGATCAAGGAGCGCAAGTCCCGGACGTGATGGGGTGGCACCCAGACTTCGGGGACGATGTTGGCGACCAGCAGGGTGAGCAAATGTTCCACGGCAAGCTTGTCCGTCTTGACCCGGGCTTGGGCAATCTGACCCACTTTGCGGGGATTGGCCACCACGGTCTTGCTGACCAGGGGGTCAACAAGGTCGTAGATGTCCCAGGCATTGCTGGTTGATTCAAGCACGACGGCATCGCCCTGGCGCAGGTTCATGGGGACCCATTTGCGAAACTTGGTCATCGAGAACTTGCGAGGCTTGAGCACCCACTGGCGACGAAGATCGATGGCACCGACCATGACGTAATGCTTGTGAATGTCGAGAGCGACATAGCGCTCGAAGCGTTCGCCAAGGTCTACTTTGAGAGTTGAATTCATGATACACTCCTTTATAGGTGGAAGGGGCGTGGATTTTTGGGTCAAGAGATACACCTACCGATACGGGTTCATCCACTGCGAAGTGGAGTCCCAGACTAGACGTCCGCTGGGCGACCAAATAACCCAACGGGCTCACCGCAAGGTGTCCCAGGGCAGCAGTCGGTCGACCCAGACGCTCAGGCCCCAGGTGTGCGTCCCCAGCGTCAGTGTCAGATGAAGGGTAACACACCTGCCACGCCCCAACACAATTACATTCTAATAACCCAGCATCAAGCTGACGGTGCGCGGAGCGCCCCGCGGGTAAGCGGCGCGATTTTAGGCGAAATTTGTCGAGCAAAGGAATGTGTTAAGCCCCGCAGCTTATGCGAATCGTTAGATGAAAACACTAAAAGCAACGACAGTAACCTATTCAGAGAATTTAGAGGGGAGAGAATACTTTCAGGTGCTCTTCGAAGAGGAAGGAGCGCCTAAGAGAGGTGGTTACGTGTTGCTGCAAAGGCAGTTCGAGATGCCAGATGGTGGAGAGAGCTATTTTGAATGCGATGAATTCGAGCGCAGCGGGCACTACATCATCAGAAAAGCAAAGCTGAGTCGAAACAAATTCGAGATCGAAACACCGGGGAGAAGAGGGGGTAAATGGGTGATCAGCTTCGAGCTAGAAGAAGATCGATATGAGCAGTTGAAAGAAGTGTTGCAGATCATCCTGAGAAAGCCGAGTCGCTTGATCATAGAGGGAGACAGCTAGAGATGATCGTAGGGGCAACAAAGAGGGTTCGATTTTGGAATAAGCCAAGAGAAAGAGAGCGAGGCGGAGAAAGACCGAAGCATGAAGTTGCCGAAATCCTGAGAGCATATCTTGGGGAGTATGAAAAGAAATACAAACTGAGCTATAGGCAGCGATGCGTGGTGAATAACATCTTGGCGTGTCGAACGGCGGCGTTGGGCGGTTATATCAGGATGTGCGACAAATGTGGGAAGACAGAGATCGCCTACGTGCCGTGCAAGGATCGGCATTGCCCCAAATGTGGGGCGTTTGAGAAAGCGCAATGGTTGGAAGAGCAGAAGCGCTGGTTGCTGCCGATCCACTACTATCACGTTGTGTTTACGATCGATCATGTCTTCAACCGCTTGGTGTGGAGGAACAAAAAGAAGCTGTACAATATGTTGTGCCGGGTAGCAGCGAAAGTGCTGAAAGCGTACGGGAAAAGATATCTTGGAGGGGAGATCGGATTTACGATGGTGCTGCACACGTGGGGACAGAGGATACAGGAGCATCCGCATGTGCATACGATCGTGACAGGAGGAGCGCTGGTGAAAGGGGAGGATGGCTACCGGTGGAGAGCGGGGAAGAAGTCGTACATGTTACCGGCGACAGATTTTTCAGCAGAGTTTCGAGACGCATTTTGTGCTGCCTTGGAGAAGAAATGGCGGGAAGGGGAGTTTGAGACCGGAGATGGTGAAGTAGATGTGGAAGCGATGTTAGCAGAAGCGCGCAGCAAGAAATGGGAAGTATACATCCAAGCACCGAAGGGGAAGACGTGGGACTTGCTAGACTATTTAGGCAGATATATCTTCCGGATAGCGATCAGCAACCATCGGATCGTGGACGTGGCGGATGGCAAGGTGACGTTTGAATATTACGACAATGAGGATGATGGCAAGCTGAAAGAGATGACCTTGACGGCGGTGGAATTCATCCGGCGGTTCTTGCAACATGTACTTCCGAAACACTTTCAACGGATACGCCATTATGGCTTGCATCACCCTGCCTGTAAGGAGAAATTGGCAGCAGCGAGGGAAGCGTTAGGAGGGTCGAGGAGTGGGCCGAAGATTGAGAAATTGAAGATGGGAGCGTGGTTGGAGGAGATCTTGGGGAAGGATCCCTCGAAATGTCCCTACTGTGGGGAAGGGAAGATGATCGAGCTGAGGCGATTTGGTCCGATCGAGGCGTGGCGGTTGAAATTTGCGCCTCTAGTGGGACTGATCTACAGATGGGGGCTGGCGATATGATGGAAGAAAAGTGGAAGCCCGGAGACGGGAAGGGAGCGGTGCGTCGCCAAGGAGAAGAAAGGCATAAAAGCAGCCCAAAGAGGGTAGTCACAGAGAGAAATGAGTGAGGAAAAGGAGATGGGAACAAGCTGGGATCGAGAAAAAAGAGCTGAGTGAGACAAAAATGGGTATAATCAAAAGAGAGCAAACTCCATAGAGACGAACCAGTCAAGCTGTTTTTCATCTAACCCCGCGTTAAGCGGACTCACACTACAGAACGAAAAAAATTAGACTCGTAGAAAAGAGAATATATCGGGCGAGCATAGGTGCTTCGTTTAACCCGTGTGAGCCGCTTACGCGAATCGTT
>WJLE01000156.1 GCA_014728655.1 Candidatus Uhrbacteria bacterium | reverse complement strand
GATGTTGTTCGGAGCCGAATACCCCCAGAACATCAATGCTTCGTGGAGGAAGCACTTCATCGTGAAGCGGTTAAACACCCGGTAGAACTTCAAGTACTTGCGCTTCGAGTAACGCAAGTACAACAGGCTGGCGATCACCGCTGCGGGGACACCGGCCAGTTTCAACCGGTAGGGAGACGTGTCGTGCTGCATTTCGGCGCCCGGCTGGTCGGGAACACGGTCGCAGCGAGTCTTCGGAGGATTGCTGATCCCCTGTTCACGCAAGATGCGCGTGAGTGTGGAATAGCCAACGTCGATCTTTTCTTCTTCCCGCAGCTTTTCATGGACGCGTTCGATCCACCCGTTGCATTCGCGGTAGAGACGTCGGAGCAGTTCCAGGTCGAGTTCGATCTTATCGCAGCGGGCCGTGGGCGGTTGTTCTTTCTGCCGGAGGATCTTGCGAATGGTGTTGCGGCTCAGATGCAGGCTCCGGCTGATTTGCCGGATGGACATGCCTTCTTCGTGCAGCTTGTAAATCACTTTACATGTGTCGGGATCGATCATGGAACTGCCTCATGCTTTCTTCAAAAGGTCCTAGTTGGGTGAGTACGCCGCCTGAAAGCAGGTTGGCTTGCGCGAAGAACGCGCGGCTCTCCAGCCTGCGGTCGCCGCATTGGGCCATGATGCGCTGCATGAACTTCTGCACGCCTTGCAGATCTTTCAGCAACCGTCGCTCAATGTCGTTGCAGCTTTGTTGGGCGTCGGGAACGTTTTGGAGATACTCCAGCGTCCAGTCGAGCTTTCCGGCTTCGATCCCTTGCCGCAGCGAATCGCTGCCGCGGAAAAATGCTTCGGCCAACAGGTCGATCTCCCGCACACTCAGCCGCCGGCCGGCCACCGCGCGGACGAACGCTTCCACGTCCTGCTGGCCGACTTCGTTCATGCGCATGAACCGACGCAGCGTGTACATGTAGCAGTAGACGGGAAACTTGCCCGCGAAGAGAATCTGCTGGACCGTGGAACTCACCGCGTCCAACAGGCCGCGTCGCATGCTGACCCAGCCCTTGCTGCGCCCCAGGGACTGGGCAACTTCGGCCGGACTCATGCCATGGACCGTGAGCAGCTCTTCGACGAATTTCGCTTGTTCGAGAATACTCAGCCCCTGCTCCTGCCTCCCTTGCACCAACTGCAGGATCCCATCGGCCTCTTCTTTGCCGAGCGAAATGTACGGAACGCATTCCAGATGCAGCTTCTCGGCACAGCGGAAACGTCTAAAACCGTTGAGCAGGACGCGGGCGTTGCCCGTATCGACTCCCTGCAGCGGTTCTTCAATACCGCGGTAAACGATGTCGGCCAGCAGGCGCGCTTCGCGGTCGCGATCTCGCAGCCGATAGCCTTGATACCGCAGATCCAGCGTGTTTCGTTCAATGTATTCGTGCACATGGCTTCTCCTAAGGCGGGTGTCGTTGCCGAAAACCGAGAACGTAATCCTTGCGCGAGCAAGGAGCCATGCTGTGTTGTCTCAGTAGTTCGAGCAGCTCCGCCACCAAGTCGCTGCAGCTGATCGATCTGCGCTCGATCACGCCGATGATGATGGTCAGGTAGTGCAAGGCGGGAGAAGCGACAATGATCCGGGGAGTCAGGGCCACTGCGTCGAGCACGAGTTGCATGTCGCTCGGCAGTTCAGTGGGAGCAGCTTGCGGCGTCTGCCGCGGACGGCACGAATCGGGTGGCCGGGATTCGGTAGGTTCATTCGCTGCCGGTGTGCATGATTGCCCCTCCCGCCGGGCCGCTTCCTTTTTCCGCCTAGCGTTCTGGACTTCCTTTTTCCGTTTCCCTTGCTCGGTGCGGTAGTAGGCGGTAGCTCGGTGGCTGGACGCCTGTCGGCGATGATGTTCTCGACATCCGAAAGGGCAGCGTAGATTGGTGCGCCGGGCGTTGCGCGGATGGGTCAGAAAACGGATGCCGCAATGCACGCAGCACGTTACGCACTCGCACAGATGAGGATGGTCCCTCAGAACCAACTCGAGTGCGTTCTGATATTGCCGGACAAGCGGGTAAATCCGCTCCTCGCGATGCCAGTCTTCACGAAATGTGAAAAACTCGGCGATCCCGATGACAAAAAAGCGAGGGACTGTGATATAACTTCAAATTCATGCACATCCTCGTGTTACACCATCCATGCGAAAGCATCGAGAAGTAACACGAGGTTTTTTTCTGCGCATCAAGAAAAACACCGTCCCGCATCAGGACAACTCAAACAACCACAGCGGTTTACCCACACCGCCCACACCGCCCACTTGGCAGCCTCGCCCAGAAGACTACTTGGAAGAAGATGCTCTTTCCTTTCCAAGTAGTTGCGCGCTTATCTGAGCAAACAACGGGTCAATTTTCTAAGCGGCATAGCTAGTCTCTGTCCGGAAACGTGCTTGACGCTGAAAAAATCGATGATTCCTGAAAAAACACTCCCCGAAGATCGCACCTTTTTGAGGGTTCGCGCGTTGAAATTGTAGTCAAAAACAAAAATCAAACGCAAATCTTCGAGGAGTGAATGGATGCGCAAGCATTACGATAAGCAACGGCGGTTTGATTGTACACCCATCTCCGAATTGGTGCTGAACTTCGAGTGTCGCGACGAGATCATCCCGGTGCTCACGGGGCTGCAGTATATCTACACAACCGGCTCGCTGCGCCACAGAGTAGTGAATCTAGTGGCCCAAGACATCAACGAAGAGTCGCGTCGCGACGTAGGTCGGCCGGGACTCGACGACTGGCAGATTGTTGTGTTGGCCGGGGTACGTCTTGGGT
>WJLE01000155.1 GCA_014728655.1 Candidatus Uhrbacteria bacterium | reverse complement strand
GTGCAGAGTGCCGCGTTAAGGACTCTTAGGGGCCCTAGACCGGGGCGTGGATAAAACGGCACTGCAACATGAAGGTCCGGGGTTCCTAAGAGGAAAAATTGCCCTCATAGCACAAATGGATAGTGTAACTGACTTCTAATCAGTAGGCTCCAGGTTCGAATCCTGGTGAGGGTACTGAACCTTAACAAATCGATAGCTCTCTGCGCTCTACAACGCGGTCGCTGATCAAGCGCTGTGAAGGCAACCGGGGGATAAAACAGCAGCCAAAGAGCAACACGGCCCCAGCCGCACCGCCCAAATAGGCGGCAGGAACCTTGAGAGTCCTGGGGCGCAGAGAGCTATCGACAAAATTGTCTGCAGAAAACGGGGGCTGCTATTGGAGAGGCTGCCGGCTATAATCCGGGAACGGTGTCTATGAAAAGCAACCGATCGTCATCGGCGCAGTTGATAGACTGCGGTTGCAGGTTTAAATCCTGCCCCTCGCTTTCTGCTGACAACCAATTCTTGCGGGGTGACGCAGTGGCAGCGTGAGGGTTTCATATGCCCTAAGCCGGTGGTTCGAATCCACCCCCCGCAACTGGGTCTGACCAGCCCAAACCATCTGTCTCCAACAGCAAATGACGGCTCCTCGGGCCTGACCAGCCCACCGTCGCATTGGCGGACCGTGGCTATACAACGGAACTCACGCCAAGCCGGATCAGTGTAACCGGCATCAGGCGAGCGTCAGTGTCAAACCTGATCTCGCTTTTTAGGAAGGGTCGCTGTGTCAGCGTTATCCTCTAGCGATAAGCTCGCTGGCGCGCTAACTTATCCTTCCTATCCTGAGGGAGTAGCTCAATGGCAGAGCGGCATACGTTCCTCCAACTCATCATCCGGCTATCAAAGCGGGTCGAGGGCGGAATGTTCTCAATGATAATGAGCCGGTTCCGGGTTCGAATCCCGGCTCCCTCCTAGCGGCGGGTCGAAGAGTGTTGGTTATCCTTGATAAATTCCCGACACTCAATCACCTTATCCGCCGCTTCTACGGGATTGGCACAGTTGGAAGTGCGCTGGCTTTGGGAGCCAGAGGCCGCCGGTTCGAGCCCGGCATCCCGTACATTATCCTTTAGTGAAAGGGGCGAACATGCGATACCGAGACGTTTATGAGCAGGGCAAGACAAGCCAACGCCAGCAAATACCTGGCCGAGAGGATCAGGTGAAGAATAGCGCTGGCGGCTTCGTTTTTGAGATTGGCCCGTTCGAGCGGCTAGGGCGGTTCCTGGTACTGGGTAGCGAGGGTCCGACGTTCTATGCTAGTGCGCGCAAGCTGACGTTGCAGAACGCCAGTTGTGTGCGTGAGTGCCTGCGACAGGACGGTCCGCGTGCCGTAGAGACGATAGTGGATGTGAGCCACAATGGGCGAGCGCCGAAAAACGATCCGGCAATTTTCGCCTTGGCCATGGCTATTCGCTACGGCGATGACGCAACACGGGCCGCTGCATATAGAGCGGTTCCGCTGGTGTGCCGCATCCCGACGCACGTTTTCAATTTGCTTGAAGACCTGAAGGCTTTGGGCAAAGGGTGGAGTCGCGGGCTGCGTAACGCGATCAGCAATGTGTACAATAAGGACCCGGACACCTTGGCCTATCATTTGGTGAAATATCGCCAGAGAGCAGGCTGGACGCATCGCGACGTGCTCCGCATGGCGCACGTGAAGCCAGAAAGCGAAGCGCATAATATCCTGTTCGATTGGGCCGTGAACGGCTGGCCTGACATCGGGCCAGAGCCACACCCTGCCAAAAGTGCGCAGATGGTGTGGGCCTACGAACGAGCGCGACGCGCGGAGGGTGTGAGCGAGATCGTAAAGCTGATCACTGACTACAAACTGCCGTGGGAAGCGCTGGACAGCAAGTGGCTGCGTGAGCCTGACGTGTGGGCAGCATTGCTGCCCGGCATGCCACTGACTGCTATGATTCGCAACCTGGGCCGCATGACACATAACGGGCTACTTGCGCCCTTCAGTGATGCGGTAGATGTTGTGATCACGAAACTGAGCAACGGCGAGCATCTGCGCCGCAGCCGCGTGCATCCACTGACAGTACTGATTGCGCAGCGCATCTATGCGCAGGGGTACGGTATGCGCGGCAGCTTGACGTGGAGCCCGGTGCCGCGTGTGATAAACGCGCTAGACGATGCTTTCTATCTGTCATTCGGTAACGTTACTCCGACAGGCAAGAACACGCTGTTGGCCCTGGACGTGTCCGGCTCAATGGGATTTGGGAAGATTTCTGGCATGCCGATCACGCCGCGCGAGGCTAGCGCGGCAATGGCAATGCTGGCGGTAAGGACCGAGCCGAAGACCTTGGTACTGGGGTTCAGCCACGAGCTAGTTGAAATACCACTGAGCCGTCATCAACGGCTGGACGACGTGGTAAGCAGAGTTAGTAGGATGAACTTCGGGGCTACGGATTGCGCATTGCCAATGCTGGCTGCGATGGACAGGAAGACACCGGTTGAAAGCTTTGTCATCTACACCGACAACGAAACGTGGTTTGGGGACATGCATCCGGTACAAGCTTTGGATCGATATCAAAAGGCGATGAACATTCCGGCAAAGGTGGTGGTCGTTGGTATGACCGCTACTGAGTTCAGCATTGCCGACCCAACAAGAGGTGACATGCTGGACGTGGTTGGTTTCGATACCGCCGCGCCAATGGTGATGAATAACTTCTTGCGTTAGCTTGAACAGGGGAGAAGGGGTTGCCCTTCTCCCTTGTTCCCTTTAGGAGGAGCATGGTCAAGCATTTGAGCAATTCCAGCATATCCAAGTACCAAATGTGTCCTCGGAGTTGGAGATTCCGCTACGTTGACGAAATCTCCGCACCGGCGAGCTATCATCTGGTATTCGGCATTGCGTTCCACAATGTGATTGAGGCTTACGTTGCGTCGGGCGGATCTCTACAAAGCCACTGGCAAAAAGCGTGGAGTCGCGCTATGGCGCGGCAACACGACGTGGATTGGGGCATTAAGGGGGCTGACGACATCTATGCCCTGGGTGAACGCATGTGCGCCTCAAAGAGTATTCAGAACACGGTGGCGGGGCTTGCGGATGGCGGTACTCCGCTGATTGAGCAGTATATCGAGTTCATCATTCCTGGCGTTGGCGTGCCGTTCGTTGGATACGTCGATATGATTTTGCCGGATGGAACCGTCATTGACTTCAAGACTTCGTCGCGCGCCTGGAAGCCGGGTAGCGGCGACGACAGTTTGCAGGCAGCATTTTACATTGCCGGTCTGCGAGCGAACGGCTATGAGGTCAAAGACGAGTTCAAGTTCTACGTGTTCACCAAGAGCAAGCTTGAGGGAATGGTGATCCCGACAACGGTCGATGAGCGCCGCATTGCGTTTGCTCTAGATACGGCGCGCTCAGTATGGAGGGGGATCAAGGCCGAGGCGTTCCCCCCAGCAAGCAGCTACGGCTGGTGGTGCTCCCCGAAGCACTGCGAATACTGGGATGTGTGCAGGAAATGAATTATAAGAACCGTCAAACGGACGGGGATTGCCTGGGGAGTTGGGGAGAAGTAATGCCCCACTGTGAACCAGGAACTAAGTTACCTTTTTGGTGTAAGTCTTAGACGGATATACTTGTCAGACATGTATGTCGCATCCATGTACACGTGGATGTTTGGTTCGATGTGAAATGGTCCACCAGGCCACACGTGCGTCGCATCCATGTACACGTGGATGTTTGGAGTGATACGCACGCACGCGCGCGCACGTATGCGTCGCATCCATGTAC
>WJLE01000154.1 GCA_014728655.1 Candidatus Uhrbacteria bacterium | reverse complement strand
TGGCTCGTTGCGATGGTCGCTCTCTTTACGCATACCCAACCGTTCGACAAAATCTCGAACTGTATCGCAATCGTGCGATTGGTTCTTTGTCCGGCGCCTTCCTCTGCGTCTTGAGTGCGGGGTCGCTGTTCTGGTGCACCTATGGATATGTCATCCGCGATCCGGTGATGATGATCTTTGCCCTGTGGCGACAATACGCTATCTCGCGTTAGGGATCCAGTGGATCCTGTACCGCGAAACCTAACATACGAGTCCTTTTCGGGACTCGTTTTTTATGTTGCAACGACTCTCAGTTTCGTTGCCCACCATTTGGTGATGAGGGGTAGGACGATGAGGGTTGCAACGATCACCCAGGCGCCAATATTGAAGGCGAGTTCGCCATCCGGCAGTACGGGCATGTAGCTGACGAGTAATACTGCCGGGATCACGCCGGTTTCACGGACGGCATCTAAAAACAACAGATCGCGAAACTGGAAATTTTTACGGCCTACAAACCAGGCTAATCCTCCAAAGACTGCAAGAGGACGGATCAGGAACATGAAGAGGATGCTCATCAGGATTCCAAGTCCGGCAAATCCCCAGAAGCTGGGGAGTATCAGCGCACCCAGGATGACGAAGACGGCAGGCTTCACAAATCCATCTACCAGGTTTACAAAGAATTCTTCCACCTTGTGATATCCATGACCAAGCTCGAAGAGGAGCCCTGTGATAAAGGTTGCGAGGTACCCGCTTCCGCCCCATAAGGAGCTGAGTGCAAAGCTGGTCAGTGCAACACCGATGAGGAACGGGAAGCTGGCCCGTTTTACCTCCCCATACTTCTTCCAGATTTGCAGAAGGTGATAGCTGATGAATCCAATTCCGACACCGACGATGATCTCTTTTCCGAAGTCCCCCAGAACTTCCAGTGTAAAGAGGTGTTTGTAAAGGTCAATCAGCGAGGTCGGAGCTCCGTGTGCGTTCAGTGCAATCCCGGCGAAGACCACGGTCATGATGGTGGCCAGTACGTCATTGACAGCGCTTTCAGAGATCGCAATTGTTTTCGTATCCGGGTTCTTTAGTTTGATCGTCTCCAGTGTCGGAAGGATGGCGGCCGGGTCCGTCGCGCAGAGCATGGCGCCGAGTAGGCCGATTGTGCCAATCGTCAATGGTAGACCCAGAAGCGATGAAACGCCGGCCAGGCTGGCGCTAAACAGGAAGGAGGTAATGAGCGCTCCAATGATCGCGATCGACAGGATGGGGAAGAGGAGCTTGCGGAACTGCTTAAATTTCACCTCCAGTCCGCCGCCAAAGATTATAAGGATGCCCAGGAACGTGGTGAGCCAGGTGAGTGCAGAGATGTTCTCGATGATCGGCATCAGGGAATCCCGAAATAGCGATCCTAGGACGATGGCCCACACGAAGAAGGGGATTCGGAACGTATTTTCCAGTCGGTGGGCATAGAAGGCCAAGATGGGTACCATCGCCACGGCGATATACATGGCCACGTTCGGATACTCGAACTGATGCCGTACAAAAAAGATCACCGTATACAGCACCCCAATCTCCAGGATGAACGATGCGATACTTTGGAACTGTTCCTGCTTGTTGAGCTTATTTGCCCCTTTGCGCATAGACTAAAAACATTATAACGAAAAATGAGCCGTTTGGCTCATTTCATGATCCGGTGCGTAATGATTTCTAACGGATACCGTTTTCCGTCTCTATAATCTTCGAGGATCTGTTTGATATCGATGTCCCGAAGGGCCGTTGTATCCATCGCTTCAATCTCTTCCAGGGTAAACCATTGATTTGCTTCTACGTCCGTAGAGGTTTTGGCAGTACATTCTTCGGAGATGCTGCCGTAGAATACGAGTTTGATCGGGTGGACCGGGGAGCCGTGGCTGGGCTCCAGATCCTTCCGGACCAAGGAATAGATCCCGACGAGATATTTCGGAGTGAACTCAAATCCTGTCTCCTCATGCGCTTCACGCGTTACAGCTTGGGTCGGGTCTTCACCGACGTCGATCCAACCCGCTGGCATATTCCATTTCTGATGATCCGGTTTCCCGGGTTGGTGTTCTCGGATCAGCAGGAACTTGCCATCCCGTTCGATGACGGCCGATACAACGCCAAAGGTTTGAGTGTAAATACGCTTGATCATACAGTCAGTCTAAACCGTCGAACCGTGCTTGCCAATAAAAGGCGGCCACGCCGGAGGGGCGTGGCCATGGGGGTTAGATACACATGCAATGAAGGATCGCACGGGCAAGTTTGTCGGGATCGTGTCGCAGGAGGCTGCGCGGGATCCGATCCCCGACAACGGGTTTCGCGATCTGATCGGCGATCAGTCGAGCGCGATGAACGCCGGGTTGATGTGATCCAAAGTCATCCGTTACCAGGTATTCTCCTTCGGATTCGTAATGTGCGACGACGGCTGAGGGTGGGATCGCTTGGTTCACGATCATGCAGTCCGGTCTGCGGGTCGCCAGGTACTGCGAGACGACGTCGACGTGCTGCTGTGCGGTAAATTGATCCGTCTGACCGGGTTTCGTAGCCAGGTTGATCACCTGAATGAGCGGAGCGTTGGATGCGGTGATCGCAGAAGCGATCCCGTCCACGAGCAGAACGGGAACAATACTGGTGTAGAGGTCTCCGGGAGCCAGGACGATGGCATTCGCTTCTTGAATCGCGTCCAGCGCTTCTCGTGAGGCGCAAGCGCCCGGATCCAACCAGCAGTCCGTGATCGCGGGGCGCGTACTATCACGGATGTCGATAATTTTTTCGGAGCTCCGGGTCTTTCCGTCTGCATACTTCGCATGCAGAACGGTTGCCTGCTCGCTCACCGGAATCACCCGATGGTCATGAACACCAAAGAAGCGATGAAGCGCATCGATGTATTCCGTGTGAGAGAGCTTGTCCCGTTTGGCCACACGCTCGATGGTGGCGATCAGGATATTGCCCACGGAATGACCG
>WJLE01000153.1 GCA_014728655.1 Candidatus Uhrbacteria bacterium | reverse complement strand
GTATATGGATCATCTAACGCATGCGCGATGCCCTCGACAGCACCATAGAACAGGTCACGATCTTCAACCGGCTGCTTATAAAAACTCTTTTTTGCATCCTGCCAGACCTCCCAAAACAGATCGAAATCCGCATCTTGAACTTCCCCACGAGGGGGCTTTGAACCAATCCCGCTTACGATGGATCCGAACAGCGTTCGATGCTCCTCCACGCCCGTATCTGAATCCGCAAACTGCTCATTTCCGGCTGCGCGCAGACCCTGCCCCAGCCCGATCCCCAGTCCAATCAGAAAGGTTACCGTTGCAACGATAAAAACGACCGCGATCTGCGGTCCACGATTGGCCGGAAGGTATTGTTTTGTAAACGGCATGCGCCAATCATATAAAAAAGAACAGCGCCTGTCGAGGAGACGGCCGCTTAGTCGTTACGTTGGGGAAAGGATCATGAATGAACCGTGTCACCGATCGATGTGAGCCAACTCTAGAAGGTTCGTACAACAGAACGATAGGTGTGTGCGACGAAAGCCTATTGAACGAAAACGCTTCCGTGTGATTCAGCCGTGTCCACCAGTGTCGCAGGGATCCTGTTGATGCTGCTCGCGCACTGAACCGATTTGCAACGGGATTATATCCATATTGCACCTATTTGAAGTAATGTAAAGTCTATTCAACCTCTAATTCCCAAAGACCTGTAATACCCTCCCTTTCTGCAGCGATGACCAGGCGTCTACCAACCCGTCCCATTCCATAGATCTGATCGAATTCCGCAAGCATGGTCTCGATCCGTCCGTCGCGACTGTCTAAATTCAAAACGGAAACGCTCTTACGTGTGGCATAAAAAATATCCGATCCCCGACGGAACCATTCGGTGTCTATGATTTGTTCGCTTTTTCGAACCAACAACCGCGGCTCCCCTTCCTCGAGCGGTGTCAGCCAAATCTCACCTTCTTGATGACTGAGCAGGTAATCAATTCCTTCCATCCGATACGAAACCGGCTGTTCTTCGGAAGGAATCCATAATGCTTCCGGATCCGTTGCTTCCGGATCAAATCCCAACCAAACATCTTCTTTTGTCAAAAATTGGTTCCCGTCAATAACCGGACCAAACCGCCAATCGCCTTCCGGAAGGGTAAATCGTTTGTCCGGACTTGCCGTATCGATCAAATAATAACTCCTGGTCGCAGAAGGACTAAACAATTCAAACGAACCAGAGACGTCTACAACACCCGTCCCAAGCGGCTCGCGTTCAATCGTATTACCAGAAACGTCGTAAACGTATCGCTCCCCACCCGTTGTTCCGATTAATATGCTATCTGACCAACGGTACCTACCCTCGGGTAATGCGCTCACGCCTTCATCACTGGATCGTTGTAGGGTCCACGCCCGCTGATCCGATCCTTGTACCAGTATCGCAGCAGAGTCCTCGCTCCAAAGCAGCGATAGCTCCGATAACCGAATATCCGCATCCAGGCGAAACTCAGAAACGGAAGCGTCTGCCAGCTCCACATATCCAACAACAACACCTTCCTCCCGCTCTGCCAAAAATGCGACGAATCGCTCGTTTGGCGAAACACGGATCTCTTGCAATGCTCGTCCAAGCACAAGCACCGGTGCTTGATCCTTCCAGAGCTGAATGTTGTTCACAAACGTCACAAGCTCCGGCCGAACATCTAGATACTTACTCCAATCGTGATACCCGTCTAGCGCGTAACGGATCTCATACCCTCCCGGAGCCACGTTCTGCAAGGTCACCGGACTCCGTTCATCTATGCGCTCACCGTTCAACCAAATCGCCGCTCCGTTCGGACGCGTGTCCAGAATCAACGTGCCGTTTCGTTCGATCTGTCCTTTTTTTGGATTCCACCGATATCCGGCCGTATAAAAAACCACAGCGGGCGCAATGGCAAAAAAAGCAATAACAAAAATCCAAGGAAGGATCAAACGATGAAACGGAGTCTTTCGCATGTAATGACTAGTGTAACGCGATCCGAAAAAACTACCAATGAACAACAGAACGATCCCCGAGAATAAATCGATTTTCCCGCTTACCCACATCCTTCATCGGCATCGCCTCGACGTTACGACCAAAAATGGATTGATTGATCCAATGCCCATCCTCGATCTTTGTCTGTTCCATCACCAAGGAGTGTTCAATATGTGTCCGTTCAATCTCCACCTGATCGCTCAACGAGACATACGGACCGACGGTTGCATTTTTTAATCGACAGTTCTTACCGATGGCGACCGGTCCTCGGATGACCGTCCCCTCTTCTAGCACCGTTCCTTCACCAATCTGTACCTTGCCATTGATGATCACGCTTTCGTGACGTCGGACATGCTCCGAAACCTCAGACCTCTCCATCTGATCCATTAACAGATCATTTCCGTGCAATAGGTCCTCAGGTTTCCCCGTGTCCTTCCACCAACCCGTAATTTCTTGATAGCCCACCTGATAGTTATGATTGATCAGCCAGGTATGCGCATCGGAGATCTCGTACTCCCCACGCGCGGACGGCTGAATGTCCGCACACGCTCTCAAAATGCATGGCTTGTAGATGTAGATCCCGGTGACGGCAAAATCCGAAGGAGGGTCCTGCGGCTTTTCAACCACGCGGACAATCCGT
>WJLE01000152.1 GCA_014728655.1 Candidatus Uhrbacteria bacterium | reverse complement strand
GTCCGTACCATCGCCATGGACTCCACGGATGGACTCACGCGCGGCTTGGCCGTAACGAACACCGGCGCGCCGATCAGTGTCCCGGTTGGAAAGGAAACCCTCGGACGCATGTTCAACGTGACCGGAAATCCGATGGACGGAGGAAAGGAAGTAAAGACCAAGAAGGTTTACCCCATTCACCGACCTGCTCCGAGTTTCGCCGAACAGGCCACGAAGTCTGAAGTCCTGGAAACCGGGATTAAGGTGATCGACCTCATCTGTCCGTTCTTGAAGGGTGGGAAGGTTGGACTCTTTGGAGGTGCGGGAGTAGGGAAGACTGTTATCATTATGGAGCTCATTCGTAACATCGCTAGTGAGCACGGTGGCTACTCCGTCTTTGCCGGCGTTGGAGAGCGAACGCGTGAAGGAAACGACCTGTATCGAGAAATGAGCGAGTCCGGCGTGATCGACAAGACATCGCTTGTCTTCGGTCAGATGAACGAGCCACCTGGTGCACGTGCACGCGTGGCACTAACCGGTCTTTCCATCGCAGAATATTTCCGAGATGAGGAACGTCAGGACGTGCTCCTTTTCGTTGATAACATCTTCCGTTTCACCCAGGCGGGATCTGAGGTATCCGCACTACTAGGTCGTATTCCATCGGCCGTTGGTTACCAGCCAACGCTTGCAACGGAAATGGGAGGGCTCCAGGAACGCATCACCTCAACGAATAATGGTTCCATCACCTCTGTGCAGGCCGTGTACGTGCCTGCCGACGACCTTACCGACCCTGCTCCGGCAACGACGTTCGGTCACTTGGACTCCACCGTGGTGTTGGCGCGATCGTTAGCAGAACTCGGGATCTACCCGGCCGTGGACCCACTCGACTCCAGTTCGACGATTCTGGACCCGCAGGTCGTCGGAGAGGAGCACTATAACGTGGCTCGAGGCGTTCAGAAGGTGTTGCAGCGCTATAAGGATCTACAGGACATCATTGCGATCCTTGGAATGGATGAACTTTCGGAAGAGGATAAGCAGACGGTTGCTCGCGCACGTAAGATCCAGAAGTACCTCTCGCAGCCATTCCACGTTGCAGAAGTCTTTACCGGAAACCCTGGAAAGTACGTGAAGCTGGAAGACACCATCCGAGGATTCCAGGAGATCCTTGACGGAAAGCACGACGACAAGCCTGAGCAGGCGTTCTACATGAAGGGCGGGATCGATGAAGTGACTGCTGAATAATCATGAAACTGCGACTCGTTACACCGGAGCGCGTGCTCCTGGAAGAAGAGATTAAGTCCGCAACCATCCCAACGGAGGCTGGCGAGATTACGGTGCTCCCAAACCACGTTACCATTGTTTCAAATCTTACCCCGGGCGTTGTGGAAGTCACCTACATTAGCGGATCCGTGGAAGACGTCGCCGTCTCCAGCGGCTTTGTGCAAGTTTCCGATCAGGGAGATGTTGTGATCCTAACCGAGACAGCAGAAACAGGTGAAGAATTAGACCTCAACGTCATCGAGGAAGCGAAGGCAAAGGCAGAGGCCGTCATGAAGGAGAAGGCGAATACGAACGATGAATCCTTCGCGCATGCCGCTGCAATGCTTGAACGTGAAATCGCTCGCTACAAGGCCGTCAATCGATACAAGCAGCGCAAAGGGATCCGAACCTCCTCTCGGCATTAGTCCGCCTTTTCAATCCTTCTGATCTACGTTACGATCAAAAACAGTAAACCGTAAATGGATGCATCGTAAATGGTAAGTGGTACGTGGTACGAAAAATGTAGCCATGTTCCATTTACAAATCAGCATTTACAAAATAGAATGCGCTGTTTTTTAGGAATCATGCTTGAAGAAGAACTTCGCGACACCCTGTCGGAAGTTTTGATATCAGCGGAAAAACCCAGTCACCTTAAACGCGTGGACGAATCTCTTTGGCATATGACGCTGGTCTTTCTGGGAGAGGTGGAACCGGATCGGATTAGGGACGTCATCCGTATCTGCAGCTACTATCGCAAACGGCCCGGAACATTCGTCTTCAATAAGCTGGAAGCGTTTCCTGCGCACAGCACAAGCCCCCGTCTGATTGCCGCTAATGGCCTGCTACAGCCTATCGAAGGCTGGAGACGCTATGTAAAAGCGATACGTAAGGAGCTGCTTCCTTACGCGCCAAACATGGATCGAAAGGAATGGATTTCACATGTGACGCTTGCAAAATCGAGTGCCGGACATCAGCTCCCTAAATGGAACCTGCCTATGACACCGTACCGTTGGGAGCCTTCCGGCTTCCACTTGATACATAGCAAACATGGTCCGGATGGTGTGACCTATCAGATGATTCATGAATTCCCATACACAAATTAACATCTTTGGACTACCGATTGAGGGCGTTGATGAACAACGAGTCATCGAACGCATCGAACGGCATCAAGGATCCTACCCCTACTGGATCGTCACCACGAATCCGGAAATCTTGTTATACGCATACCGACATCCCGACTATGAACAAACGTTGGCAAAGGCAGATCTGAGAACGGTAGACAGTGTCGGACTGAAGCTCATCGGAGCACTGCGCCGCACCTCACTTCATCGCTTGACCGGAGTGGATCTGGCGGAAGATCTCGTGAAATGGGCACATCAAAAACAATATCGTGTAGGGATCCTTGGAGGCGGAGCGTTGAAGAGCGCAACACCCGCGCTACGGAAGCTGCAGGACCGCTATCCGGGACTACAAGGGCTGGCGGAAGACGGGGGCCATGTTTCTACGGAAGGAGATGGGGATGACGCGACAGAAGAAGCCTGGCACCGGCTAACGATCGACGGTCCGGAGGTACTCCTTGTCGCATTCGGGCATCCCAAACAGGAGCGCTGGATCGAGAAACATCTTGAGGACATGCCCAGTGTCAAGGTGGTGGTCGGCGTTGGCGGAACGCTGGACTACTGGTCCGAACATCTTCCCAGACCACCCAAATGGATCCGAAATCTGGGGCTGGAATGGCTCTACCGCCTCCTCACCCAACCCCGACGATGGAAGCGGATCCTGAATGCCGTCATCGTTTTCCCACTGGTCTACCTCACTTCAAAACGATAGATATTTTGACTTTTTGAATGCATCTTAAGTAGAATCGCTTCTGTACCTTTTTCAGGGGAAGGTGAGCGATGAAACGAATCCTATTCGTTGCCAGTGAGACGGTATGGGTGAATCTTCAACGAGGCCGTTACGCACAAAAGCAAGGCCAAGGAGCGCTACAGCGCGCCTACAGCGGCTTGCGTTTCCGTACACGGGATTTCGAACTCGCAAGTACAGGAGATGAGCTCGTCCGGCTTTTGGCGAGCCCGCGAGATTTCGATATCCTATTCATCGGAAAAGACTATTTCCGCGTGATGGAGAGTGTCCTGCAAGACTTCGCCCCTTGCTACACACCGGTGGCACATACCTGTATCGCCTGCATCCAAGTACCAAAATCCCCCAGTCAGCAGATGCATGCCGTCCTCTGACACTACACCCGTCACCTCGCAGTGACGGGTTTTTACTTCTGGACAGTGCACGCCGTTAACCGTAACATAGAGCCCTATGGTACGTGTCCGCATGGCTCCAAGCCCAACCGGATTTATCCATATCGGAAACCTCCGAACTGGGCTTTATAACGAACTATTTGCGCGAAATCAAAACGGATCCCTGATCCTGCGGTTTGAGGACACGGATCGTTCTCGTTATGTTGAAGGAGCGATGGAGTCCTACTGTCGATCCCTAAAAGCCATGAACCTGATTCCGGATGAAGGTGCATGGATCGATGAGAACGATCAACTGATCGAACAAGGAGATTTCGGCCCATACATCCAATCCAAACGACAGCAGACGCATCAGGATTACGCTCAGAAGCTGATTGAGATGGGTCATGCCTATCCCTGTTTCTGCACAGAAGCGCGTCTCACTGAGATGCGCAAAGCCCAGCAACAGGCAGGAGAACCAACACGCTACGATCGACATTGCCGGTCGCTGGATAAAGAAGAAGCGGCAGAGCGGATCAGAAAAGGAGAGAAACATGTCATCCGCTTAGCCGTTCCTACAGAGGGATCTGTCTCCTTTACCGACGAAGTACGTGGAGAGGTGACGTTTGAGTGGAAGGAAGTAGATGACCAGGTCATCATAAAATCCGATGGGATGCCGACCTATCACCTTGCTGCGATCTGCGATGATCATGACATGCGGATCACGCACGTGATCCGCGGAGAGGAATGGATCTCTTCCACTCCGAAGCATCTTTTTATCTATCAATCCTTTGGATGGGAGCCACCAAAACTCGCGCATCTTCCATTGCTGTTGAATGCTGACCGTAGCAAGCTTAGTAAGCGACAAGGAGATGTTGCGGTAGAGGATTATCTAAAAAAAGGCTACCTTCCGGAAGCATTACTCAATTTCGTCGCACTCCTTGGATGGAATCCAACAGGGGACAGGGAACAGTACTCACACGAGGAGCTCATCAAGTTATTCGACCTCGCCAAGGTCAACAAGGGGGGAGCTGTTGTAAATTTTGAAAAACTGGACTGGCTCAATAGTCAGTATCTCCGAGCATTGTCCGAGAAGGCATTTGCAGACTATGCACGCGCGGAGATTCAAACGGTCACGGAGGATGCGGAGCTACAGAACAAGATCGCACACATTATTCGCGAACGGATCGTGAAGTACGAAGACATCCAACCGCTGGCGGAAGACCTGATGAGTGACGTATCATCACTGAATGCGGCAATCATTCCTTGGAAGACACAGCGTGCGGATGATGCGGCAGTCAAACTAACTGCCGTACTCGATCTGTTCAAAATCATGCCGCAAAACGATTGGGAGAGCCCGGAAGCATTGGAGCTGAAGATCAAAAAGATGATCGAAGATCATGGATGGAAAAACGGGGAAGTCCTGTGGCCGCTGCGGATCGCACTCAGTGGTAAAAAGCAGTCCCCGCCGCCGTTTGATCTCTTATACCTACACGGTTATACGGAGTCGAAACGACGCGTCGAACGCGCTATCGAACTCCTGAACGGTACGGTATAATGCCCTTGGAATGAACAAACACCCAAAGAATCAAATTCTTTTATCGATTTCCATCATACTATTCGGCGTCCTATTTGGGGTGCAGCCGTTATTTGCGTCTGACGTCGATTCCCTGGAGAACGAGATCGAACGAAAGCAAGGACGCGTGAAAGAAATCGATTCCCTGATTGAAAGCTATCAGGGCAAAATTGCAGAACGCAGAAATGAAGCACAAAACCTGGAAAATCAGATCGTCCTGTTGGATAATCGCGTCACGGAAAAGGAACTGGCAGTAGAGAGAACACAGATCGAAATTGAATCGCTGACTCTGGAAATCGAACTCATGGGACAAGAGATCGATTCGCAGGAAACTAGAATTGACCGGCAAAAGGCTCTGATCAAGGATCTGCTACGTCGAATCAACGAACAGGATGAAGTTACAACATTCGATGTTCTGCTCACGCAAGACTCCCTATCGGATTTCTTCCGGGAGTATGAGGAAATCAAAGGACTGGAATCCGATCTTGGGAACGCGCTCGGTGAAGTGAAACATCATAAGACAATCCTGGAGGATCGGAGGCTAACCAAGGAGCAGAAGCAAACAACGATCGAAGACGAACGTCGAACCCTCCGGAAGGAGATGCTCGCACTGGAAGCAGAACAGAACTTCAAAGAATCTTTAATTGCACAGACCAAAGAAAACGAAGAGGAATTCCAGCGCATCTTGTACGAACTTCGTCAGCAGCAGCAGTCCGCAAGCAACATCATCGCCAATCTGGAACAGGAGCTGCAGGACCGTCTACGATCCGTAGATGATGCCTTGGCGCGAGGCGACGCCATGCTGAACTGGCCAATGGATCCATCCAGAGGGATTACCGCCATTTTCCATGACCCCGGATATCCGTTCCGGCATCTGTTTGAACATCCGGGTATTGATCTTCGCGCATCCGTTGGAACAACCGTGAAAAGTGCCGGTGGGGGCTATGTTGCATGGAATAAAACGGGTCGCATGTACGGCAACTACACCATGGTGGTGCATACGGGTGGACTAGCGACGGTCTACGCCCACCTGTCGAAGTTCCTTTCCCCAGCGGATACGTTTGTTGATCGAGGTGATCCGATTGCGCTATCCGGCGGTGCAGCAGGTGCTCCGGGATCAGGATTGTCTACCGGACCGCACCTGCATTTTGAAGTCCGAAAAGATGGAATTCCGGTGGACCCGGAACATTACCTTCCACAAGTTCCGGGAAGCTACTACGACTATTATGAGGACTATAGGCGCTGGAAGATTCGGCTTTAGATTCACACGACGTTGATAGAAATCTAGCAACCGTTCAATCACCCTGGTCCTAAGTCGCGTTGATCGTGACAAAGGATCTTTTTCTTATTAAGCAATCGTTAGCAAAAAAGCGGCTCCTGCTCTGCTTCCGGCGGGTTTGGGAACAGGGT
>WJLE01000151.1 GCA_014728655.1 Candidatus Uhrbacteria bacterium | reverse complement strand
TATCCGAACGGTAATCTCACCCGCGTCTTCATTCACGCTCACATCGTCATCCTTTACTTCGCCCAGGTCCACGCCCAGGTTTACCTCCATGGTGCCACGTGCTTCGATGGTCTGACCAAAGAAGAAGTCCTTCCAAGCACTTCCTGTGCTGCGGTCGATTGTGATTGGGGTATCAAAGATGTAGGTCTGGCTCACCAGAAATCCGCGATCATGGAGTGCAGTCAAAATGGCCTGGGAATCCACGCGTTGGATCTCCTGCGCTTTGGGAGTAAATAGCTTATAACCCACATAGAGCCCGCCTCCGAAGAAGAGGAGAATTCCGACCAGGGTCCAGATGAGGATGACACGTAATTTTTGCATATAACAAGTATTCTAGTGGAAGAAGACAGAATGGCCTAATGTTTACTTATTGTCAAGTCTACAACGGTCACAAAACCATCATTTCGGTGTAGGATATAAATATCATTTGATTAATCTAACACTATGCGATCATTCATCTCCATTTTAACAACACTTTCGTTACTATTGGTCCTCGTCCCATCTGTACAAGCCGGTGGCTGCTACGTGGATCCGGTCATCGCATATTCCGGATCCGGCACCATCTCCTCTGCCGTCTTTTTACGAGACCATGCGTGTATGGACGGCTCTAAGATTCTTTCAACGCTCTCCGGAGGATCCACGGTAAACGTCATCGGTTACACGGACGGGTGGTATCGTGTGGAGGTCGATGGTGCACGCGGATGGATCGGACAGCAGTTTCTAAACAACGACGCTTCCAAAACCGGGAAGCAGTGGGATCGGGGGCAGTATCACACCTACATGTCGGAATACCCCAGCAAGGGTCCGACGGCGGCCGAACAGACTCAGAAGCAATCTCATTACCGTAACCGTGCCGGCATTCTGAACAATGTCCGTGGCTACATCCTCCTCCAGGTCGAGAATCACGGAGAGGCGTGGTATGTGGATCCGATCACGGATAAGCGGTTCTACATGAAGGATGGTCCAACGGCCTATCAGATGATGCGCAGTTTTGGGCTCGGTGTGACGGAAGTGGATTATAACGCCATGGCCGCCGGGGATTGGAGCATGAAAGATCGTCTACGCGGACGGATCATCTTGCGCGTCCAAGAACATGGAGAGGCGTACTATATCCATCCGAAGGATCTGACGATGCACTATCTGCAGAATGGCGAGGAGGCGTACCGCATCATGCGACTGCATAGTTTAGGCATCACCAACACCGATCTGGATGCGGTTGAAACGGACGAGATTCCGATCAAGTAGCGCACGTAAACAGAAAAACCCACGTCGCAGACCGCAACGTGGGTTTTTAGTCACTTGTGACCACTAACGCAGGTGTAGATGCCCCGCATCTCTTGGGACAGGTGCTCATCCGCTCGGAAGATCGCTTCCCGTAGCATGTCGCCCGCCAGTGCTTCGTTTGGAAGGATGCTGGCAATGGTGGGGAAGCTGTCCCAGCGATCGGGGGTGAGCCCGGCCGCCTGAATGAACGTTTCAATTTCTTGCTGCCGGTAGCGGCGGGTATGGATCGCGTGATCCCGAACGACGAGGTAATTGTAGCGTTCACTGTAGCTCGCCTCGAGCGGCGGTCGCCAGGGAAGCTGCGCATCGTAGAGCAACGCATCCGCGTTCTGGAAGGACAGGAAGAATCGTCCACCCTTCTTCAGGACGCGGTGGATCGACTGTAGCAGCCGTTTGATCTCGCAGATGTCGCTGGCTGTGCCCATGCTCATGACGATGAGCGATGCGGAGTCCTCTGGTTGATCCAGTCCTTCGTCCAAATCCTGAACCACGAAACGAGGACGGATATCCCGTTCGCTTGTCAGGCGTTTTGCTTGTTCAATCATCTCCGGACTGATGTCCACGCCGATGACGTCCCGGAACTGCTCACAGAGATTACGCGTGAGCCTACCGGTCGCACATCCAAGATCGCAAGCGGATCCGCCCGGAGCGGTTCGGAACGCACGCGCGGTGAGTTCACGAATCCGATTCGCCTCGAATTCCATGATCATCTGGGTGGCGGTGGCGTTCTTCCCGTACTGTGCATCGTACGTTTTGGCGATGAGGCGGGTAAGCGCCTTCAGGTTTGCGCGTAGCTTGTAGCGCACGTCCTCTTCGGAGTCTTGCATGTTCGGGTGCACCGGTCCGGGGTTTGTCCGCCCCGGTAGCATACGCTGTCGGTCCGCTTCACGATGGATGGCGTAGAAGATCGATTCCATAAAAGCGGGGTGAACATCGTCGGGCAATGCGAGGCGCTTGTAGCGCTCCAGCGCACTCGCTTCCGCGGTTGCACGGACTTCGCGGTCCCGCGCTTCCGTTTGAGGGTTGACGGTTCCTCGCTCACGGCGGAGCCGGTGTAAGAGGACTTGGGCAATGAAGGGCTCTGTGAGCTCTCCAATCGGTTGCGGTGCATCGTCTTGTTTCTGATCGGACATGGGACCTCCGAGAGGCGAAATCTGGGGTGGGGCAATGTGCGATCGAAGTTTGGCAAACAGGGGCGATTTGTCAATAGTGCGATGGAATTTGGTTGATGCATCGAAGGT
>WJLE01000150.1 GCA_014728655.1 Candidatus Uhrbacteria bacterium | reverse complement strand
GGCGCAAGCTCGCACCCTATCGTGCTCTCGCAGGAGTTCCCCTTTTCGACGGGGATCTCGGAGCGCGTCGAAACCCGCGAGGGCGATGACGTGTTCTACGCGCATGTAGGGCGCGGACGCCGCCCTATCTGGGGCCGGTTCGTCCGCGGGCGGTATGGCTCGATCGTAAGGAGCCAAACTCTCATCCTGCGGCCGATCTGCGACGTCGGTCCGGTAGGTTGGCAGGTCGTCGCCGCATACGCCGGCGAGGCCGCGCCTCCCTTCCCGGGCGACGCATTCGAGAGGGCGAACAGCCGCGACTTTTGGTCGCGGCATGCCCTCCTGGACGACACCATGCCGTACAAGCGGGGCACGGTTACGACCGTATGCCCCTGGTGAGCTAACGCTCACCCGCCATTTTGGGTGAAGGCATGAATCCCAAATAGTCTGGTCCCGGACGATAAACGGGTAAAAAGACTTCCGAATGCTTTCGGGCAAACGGAAGAAACGTCCCCCTACGCTAAAGCTACGGGGGACAAGCACTCGAAGGTGAGTTTGCACACTCACCCTTCGATCCGGATTCGTTTATTCAAGCGAGTCTGGATCGGAGCCCGTGCCGCTGTTTCGACGACAGGCATTGCTTCGAGCGTACGCCGACGTTTTCGGTAACACAACAAAGGAGGCGCATGCCGCCCATTCAGACGCGCCTGCCATGAGGGGCGCTAGAAACAAATACCTCCAGTCCGCAGGACGTGGCATGATCAGCACCGTACTGATCATCTCAACAACAAACTCGGGAATGCGGTGACCCGGGAGCTGACAGACCTGTGTCTGTCCGATCACTCCTTAGGTTAGGGTGAAACGACTGCCTCACGAAACGAGGCAAACATGCGGGAACGGTCACTACTGAATGCCGTCCTTCATGATTCGTCCTTCAAAGGACACAAGCTCGCAAAGGGCATCGGTATCGGGGATGTTTCGTGGACATGCCGCATCCCTTAAACCATCAGTCCACCATTCGGTTGCGGTCGCATACGGCCTCAAAGCCCACCTTGCCCCGGTGGAAATACCGAATTCCGGAGACGCATCGCAAGATGCGGAAACCGTCAGGTTTGTTGGACCGGACAACAAATCAAAGCAGGCTTGACCTGCTGGGCACAAACCGTCCGTGCGCACCAATAGCGCATTCAAAGCGGACGTAAACACTCGAATGACGCTCACGACTTGCACTCGTTTGAGCGTCTTCCACCTATGCAGAGGATCTTCTGATCTTCTTCATTGGTGGAAGGGATTCGAGGAGTTCGTACGGAACTCCTGATGCACGAAAATCGTGGCGAGCCTCGGACCGCACATCCGAGGCTTGCCGCTCCACACGAATCCGACAGCAACATTTGCGGGTGCAGAGCCTTGCGTCTCTCAACAACCCCGCGAGTCCTGTACTCGCGACTATTGCTGTTGGATTCCTGTGGAGGAGATCAAAAAGCCATCCTGTAATTGGGATGGTTTTTTGATTTCTGAAAACGGTAGCGGAATCTTCTGTTCAAAAATGCACCCTCGGCTTGCGTGATCCGGACGAACGTCCACGCGCGGTTCGATGCCTGGAGTTCGTACCACCCGCATCGCGCTTCGAACGGGGACTATCGGATCGACGGGACACCCTTGGGGTAGTTGCTCGATCCGTTTTGGTACGTGTTGATGCGGAACGCGTTGGCGAAGATGAAACGGGCAGTTGCTGTTGGATCAACCGTTCGATATCGCGGATATCCCGGCGCTGATCCGGAGTGGCAAACGAGATGGCGCGACCTACGCTTCCGGCGCGTGCCGTGCGTCCGATGCGGTGCACGTAGTCATCGGCCTGTTCCGGCAGGTCAAAGTTAATGACGATCTCAATCCCTTTCACGTCGATCCCGCGCGCGGCGATGTCCGTAGCCACGAGCACCCGATACTTGCCGTTCTTGAACCCTTCGATCGCTTCCTTGCGCTGACTCAACGATCGGTTGGAGTGAATCTCCGCTGCCGTATGCCCCATGTCGCGTACGGATCGGGCCAGTTTCTTGGCTCCGTGCTTGGTCCTGGTGAAGACGAGGATGGAACCGCGGTTTTCGTTTAACAATCGCTCCAACAGTTCCAGCTTTTCCTCCTTTGGAATAATGTAGAGCTCCTGTGTGACCCCTTCGGCCGTGGTCCCGGGACGGGCGATCTCAACCTGCGTGGGAAGCTTCATCCGCTCCCCTGCGATCTTCAGGATCGAAGCCGGCATCGTTGCGGAAAACAGCATCGTCTGCCGATCCGTAGGTACGGCGTCCAGAATCCGATTGATCTGTGGCAGGAATCCCATATCCAGCATGCGATCCGCTTCGTCGAGCACCAGGACGCGGACGTCCTTTAGGGAGACCAACCGTTGCTCCAACAGATCATTCAGTCTCCCGGGCGTTGCGATAATAACGTGCGGATGCTTTTTGAGCTGTTTCACCTGCACATGCTGTGACGCACCGCCAATGACCACGGCCGTCCGAAGCCGGATGCTTGATCCGATCTGACGGAACGTCTCATCCGCCTGCAGTGCCAGTTCACGAGTCGGAAGGATGATGAGTCCCATCCCTTTTACCTGCGCCAGTCGCTGGATCATGGGAACGCAGTAGGCCAAGGTCTTCCCGGTTCCGGTCTGCGCAACGCCAATCAGATCCTTGCCTTCCAAGGCGATCGGAATGGACTGATGCTGGATCGGCGAGGGTTGAGAAAATCCCTGGGAGGCAAGGATTTCGAGCAGTTTTGGCGCGATGCCCAACCCGTAAAAACCGGGTTCCATGGGTGTTGTTTTATTCATGTCCGAAGGGTACACGGATCGAGTCATTCCGTCACGCCGTTACGACTTATGGATGAGAGATCGGGGATGGGGTTAGGGAACGGGGTTCCGAGTGTGAGAAGTGGGCAGCGCATCAGCACATGCACGATCCCAACAACGACCTAAACGATCCCCGCCAGGATCCAGGCGATGGGCAGGATCTCAAACCCCCAGCCTACGACCAAGCAAATTACGCCGACGATGGCGATCCGACGTTCACGAATCATTTCCTGAAACACCGCTTCATCAATTTTGTGCTCTAAAATCATCCGCCGATGCACGGCGATGGCCGTCCAGGCGATGAGTAATTTTCCGATCGTGCCGACGGTAATACCGACGATTTCGATGACTCCCTCCAAGTACATAGTGCGTCGTGCATGTTGCGTTGATCTCCCCTACGCACCACACACGATGAACCACGTCCTAATAATGCGTTTCCACTGCCGTTCCGACCTCCGCCCAGTTGTAGATCCATTCAGCATTCGTATACGACACGTTCACGCATCCATGACTCATGCGATGACCGAAATGATTATGCCAGAATGCCCCATGAATGTAATAGGGTCCGTAGATCCGCAGGTTCCACTGAACCCCGTCCAGATCATAGTTATCCGGATGGTTCTCGCCATAGCTCCACCGGTAACGTTTCACCGGAATCTTATCCAGCACCTCCGTCTTCACGGTTGGTGTCGGGTACTTGTAGGTACCGCTGGAAATCAGGAAGCTGTTGGCCAGCCGTCCATGCTCGTAGGCATACAGCCGCTGCTGGCTTAGGTTCACACGGATCTGTTTTGCATGTTCCGTCGGACCTACCACGATCGGCGCTGTGGCCACGGTGGCCAGCTCCATGTACCGATCCTCGTCCGCATTGAGCTGTGTCATGCTCAATGCCCCTCGGTAGTTCGGATCGTGGAACAGATACTTATTGTGTAACGTTCCAAACATGTCGTAGATGCGCACCTCGGCGGTGGTCCCACCGTTTTGGGATGCAACGATCTCATCCACACCATCCGCATCTACATCGAAGGCCGCAACCGTCGCTCCCTGCTTGGACTCCGGATCAAACGCATAGAATTCCCGCATCAGGTGCGCACGATCCGTGATAATGAACCGGCGGACGAGCGGCGCCTGCCAGCTTTCCGGCGCCACGATGATCTGCGGACCACGGTAGGTTTGGATCACGTCGACCGTCAGTCCATCCCGGATACCCGCATCGAATGCAAAAAAATCCCGATCCTGATTCTCCATGAATTCGTTAAAAATACGGACATGCGGCCCGCCGCCCGGACCCGGTGCCGTGACGATCTCTGCCGCGCCATTCCCATCGAAGTCACCCACGGCTACGCGAACGCCTCCGTGAAACGCTTCCAGATATGCAAGCGCTCCGCCTTCCAACAGATGTTCGCCTTCGGCGTTGAACAGATGGATGAGCGGTTTCATACCCGGACCCGGTGCCGTGATGATCTCATCCACCCCATCGGCATTCACGTCACCCACGGCTACGCGAACGCCTCCCCGGAACCATTCCTCGTACACCCGGAATTCCTTCAACAATGTTCCGTCCACTTCGTAGATGCGGACCACGGGCGTATGCTCTGGACCGGCACCAACCACAAGCTCATCCACACCATCCCCATCCACGTCGCCCGAACTCAAAAACGCACCGGACCGGTGCGCAATGTCAAACGTCTCAAACCGATGACGACCGGAAACATCCGCTTCCCAAATCGTCACCTCCGACGACCGTGCATGCTCCGGGACCAGCGGAGCGGCGGATGCGGGAAGTACGATAAGCACGACAGCCGGCCCGGCAACCAATACACTCCATCGCACGCGTTCCCACACCTTCATCTGTCTGAAGTATACAAAAATGAAGGGATTTCGCAACTCGATCAGGTTGTTAGGCTTGCCCTGCGTCATCACTTCGAGGGATGACGAAGAGTCGTCAGTGGTTAGATGGTTTGTGGGGTATATTGGGAATCGAGCTACTCAACCGCTATCGTCAAAATAACGTGCTTCTGATTCATTCCGAGTACCTAGCCGCCTAACCATGTAACAACCCGGTTCCGTGTTACACTGTACCCATGCTCATCGAGTTTTTATTACTGATTCTGGGATTTTTTATCCTGCAAAAATCCGCGAACTGGTTGATCGACGGCTCCGTGGTGATTGGAAAGCGCCTTAAGCTCTCTGAGATCTTTATTGGACTAACCGTGGTTGCGATCGGAACAAGCTTTCCGGAGATCATCGTAAACGTCTTTGCCACGGTTCGTGGACTGACCGGCATCCCCGTTGCCAATGCCATTGGTAGCAACATTGCGAACATCCTCATCGTCATCGGAGTCACGGCAATGATCACCACCGTGTACGTGAAGGAAAATACGATTCGGATCGGCCTACCGCTAACGCTTCTTGCCACCCTGATCGTGGCACTCATGGCGCAGGAATCCGTCAATCCCCTATCGCCTGCAAATACCATTGGACGTATTGAAGGAGCGATCCTCATCATCGGGTTCTCCCTCTATACGTTCTACGTCTATAGTCAGTGGAGGAAAGATATCGAGCCCCCAAAGGGAGACCTTCCGAAAAAACTCTGGAGTGGGGTCTTCGCGCTCGTTGCCGGTATCATCGGGCTGGGCGTCAGTGCAGAACTCATCCTCAACGGCGCCGTCGCCATGATAGAACAACTGGGGATCACAGAAGGGCTGGTCGGCGGCACCATCATCGCACTGGGCACCTCCCTCCCCGAACTGGCGACCAGTTTGGTTGCAGCCAAGCGAGGGAGACCGAAATTACTCGTCGGCAATATCGTCGGATCGAACATGATCAACCTACTACTCGTCCTGGGTCTCAGCGCCCTGGTACGTCCGTTGTCATTCGATGCGATCCAGTTTGAGAACCTCATCCTTCTGGGCATCATGACGATCTTCCTTTGGTTTGTTCTCGCCTCCCAATCCGAACGCCCACATATTAAAAAAACGCATGGCATTGGCCTTGTCCTCATCTATCTCACCTTCCTCCTCTACAGCCTGTGGCGTGGATAGTCTGCGTGGTTGCGCTTGCCCTCAGGGCCCTGAGCGTCGCGAAAGGGACGAATGGAGAGGTTGCGTGAGCGTTGTCCGATGATCGTCTCCGTTAAGCCACATGTATGACTAACCCGCTTTTTGTTACCTCGAACCCCGCAATGCGGGTGAGAGGTCGATGTCGAAGATGCTAAGACGCGTATCAGCACCGCTTACACATGCATGGATCTTTCGCCGCCTCTTCATACGCTCGGGGCTATGGCAACGGATGCTGTGATGGGAGGGAGCCGTCAACATCCTTCCTCCCTCATCCTTCCGCCTTTACAGCCCCTGTCGTGGGTAACGCGTGCGCCGAAGGGTTCGCACACAGCTCGTAGCTCGCTGCTCAACACAAACCGTCACCCAACCACAGACCGGCTCGGATCTGATACCATGCATGCATGTTAACGCAGCAGATTCATCCACGAGAGCTTGCCGGCATTAGCTCCGATCAAGCGCTCCAACAACTCAACAGCACGGAAGCGGGCCTGGATACGGAAGAGCGTCAGAATCGCTCCGTGCGGTTTGGCAGCAACACGCTCCCCAAACGCAAGGGACCCAACATCCTGCTTCGTTTCCTGAAGGAGTTTACCAGCCCCTTCGTCTTCCTGTTGCTCGGCGTCGTCGGCCTTTCGCTTTACATGCACGAATGGGGGGATGCCATCATCATCTCCATCGTTCTCCTGGTAAACGCGATCATCGGTACGATTCAATCCGAACGAGCTTCGCGCGCGCTTAAAGCACTGGAGCGGGATGTGACGTTTCAGACCCAATGTCTCGTGAACGGAACGGCACAGGTCTGCAACGTCGACGATCTGGTTCCCGGAGACATCACCTTTCTACAGGCCGGCGACCGCATCCCGGCCGATGGACGGTGGATCGAAGTCCGTGATCTTCGCGTGGACGAATCCAGCCTCACCGGAGAGTCCGTTGCCGTCTCCAAGACAGCCACCGCACTCGAGCTCAAATCGAATGCCATCGCTGCAGACGTGCGCAATGCCGGGTATACGGGAACAACCGTCATCTCCGGATCCGGAACCCTGCTGGTCACGAGCATTGGAGCCGAAACGGAAGTCGGGCGGATCGCCGCGCATCTTTCGGAAAAGCGTCCGGAACCACCGCTCGTCACACGCGTGCGGACGCTGAGCCACCAGGTACTCACGGCGGTGTCCGTGATTGCGCTGATCCTGTTTTTAGCCGGCCTGATTTCGGGACGTCCGATCCTAGAATCCATTCCGCTCATTCTGGCGCTGATCGTGGCCATCGTTCCGGAGGGTCTTCCCGTGGTGCTCACGATCGTCCTGGCCAAGGGTGTGCGCGATATGAGTCAGCGCAACGCCATCGTGAGAGAACTGCAGGCCGTAGAATCCCTGGGCGGCGTGGATGTGATCTATACGGACAAAACCGGCACGCTGACCTATAACGAACTTCGATTTAATCGCGCTGTGCTGGCTGACGAAACGCGTGTAGAGATCCGAAAAGGTGGGGAGGTGGGCGTGTCCACACATGGGAAGGAACAATCCGCACGGCGGTTTGCTGCGCTCATGGCCGCGGTAGCGGATCCGGCCGCAGCCATGGAAGAGCGGCTGCGCAGCGTTGATCCGATCGATCGGGCCTTATTGGATCTGATTCGGATCTATGACCAAGCCGTTCCGACGCAACACGATGTCCGTCCGTTTGACGGTAATACGCGAACCCGTGCCGTTGTGACGGAGATCGATTCCAAGATGGTCAGCGTGCTCGCCGGTAGTCCGGAACAGATCTTTGAGGCCACGGGAGACGCGCATCCCAAATTGGAACAGGATCTGTTGCAGATGGCCAAGCAGGGACTGCGCGTCATCGCCTTTGCAGAACAGGAGGGTGAAGTCACGGACTATGCATCCAAGGGGTGGAAGCTCACGGGGCTGGTTGGGCTACGGGACAACCCCCGGACGGAAGCTGGAGAAGCGATCCGGTGGTGTCTGGACCACAAGATCGGCGTCACGATGGTCACCGGAGACCACCCGGAGACGGCCTACGTCATCGCCAAGGAGCTCGGGCTGGCCGAGAAGCGATCCGAGGTGATCCTGGGCGAGGATCTGATGCGCCTGCATGACGATGAGCTTCGTCAGAAACTAACCTCCATCCGTGTCATTGCCCGCGCCACTCC
>WJLE01000149.1 GCA_014728655.1 Candidatus Uhrbacteria bacterium | reverse complement strand
CGGTAACATAATCCTCTACGGCACGATATCCGCGTCCTTCCAATCGTTCCAAAATTGCTGCTTCTCGATGCTCAGCAACTGCGTCGAACATGGCAACATGCGCTCCGGTTCCAAACGCGAAGTCATTCCCGCCGGACGTAAACGTCCCCCGAATGTTGCCTAGCGACTCCACATTGGAAAAAGACGATGCTGCCGTCTTCCAGTTATCACGAAACTGATTCCAAGGACAACGCGGCGTCGGACGACTGGCCGCGAGGTTGATGTCCGGCACCGATAACGAAAAATCCAATGCCAGTTCGGGAAAATTCGGTGGTGCACATAGATTCAGTCCCAGATCCCCGATCACAGACTCCTCCGAAAAGGTCACCATGAACTCCCCCACGGAATCCAGCAGGACTCCTTTCATATAGTCTCCAAATCCCTTATCCCAGAACATGGGCGTCTGGCTCTTACCACCGGACGCCACCCACTCCGCCGTATTGTAGGCAAGCGTCTGACCGATATACGTCAGCTGATCAAAGAATCCCATGAAGGCGGCCACCATGAGTTGGAACTGCCACCGATCCTGGATCTGTCCGATGGTCTGCTTGTACTGAAACTCATCCGTACATACGCCCAGGCCAGGAGCGACCACCCAACTCGCCGGAGGAACGCACGGGACGATCATGGGCACTTTCGAATCCGGGGTACCGGAGAATTGCGCATGTACTTCCGGAATCGGCTTCAATGCACCCATCAAACCCGGAGACAGAAAAACGACCACAGAAACCAGAAGACCCATCACGGTGATGAGGGCTGCATGCAGGATACGGCTGCTCTTCCTATGTCGCATGGAAATCAAAGTTGGTGTAGCAATTAAGGTTGTGTATCGATCGTCTCGGGCTGCTCCGGATCATCAGATAAGTCCGTCGCACCTTCCGACCCCGGCGGCTCCTGCAACGATTGTCCGGCAGCAGCCCGGTCATACGCCTGGAGAATTTCTTCGTCCGAAAACTGATTCAGCTCGGCCTCACTGCTGCCACGTGCGCGTAGAAACGCGCGGATCGCTTCCGGATCCCGTGCGGGGATGACTCCATCCAGTCCGGCAGGCGCGATCGGCTGTTCCACGTTCGTTCCCGGCAGACGAAGCCGCTGCGTCGTCGTGGCAAGCGAATCGGCACTCAGCGCTTGCACGCAGGCCTGACCCTTAGGACAGTTCGGATCCTCCCCCTTGGCGATTTCGATGTTGTCCGGTTCCCCATCGGAATCCGTATCGGCCACATACGGCGAAGTCCGGAATACATTGAGCTCATGCCAATCGGACAAGCCGTCTCCGTCCGTGTCCGTGCGCTGCTGTTCGCGCGCGATCTCCTCCGGAAGCGGTTCAACCATCGCGTTCGTGGAGACGAGATCTTCGAGTGGCGCAGTGAACGGTGAGATCAGGTTCCGTCGCATCTGAACGTACCCGAGCACAAGAACCACAATGGCAATAACACCCAAAATCCCCACGGAGATTTGTTTCTCAATCGTGAGGGAATTCCACGTATGTGACAGACCCTGTTTTCTTGGTTCTTCCCCCATAGGAGGATACGGAGCAGTATAGCATACGCGCACCGCATTCGATCGCAAGATTGTCGGGTTTCAGGTTGTCATGCATTGGCGATGGCGACCTCATCCCGAACCACCCTCTTTGATAACGATCTGCCCAGCGACCAGATGACGCTCCGACCAAACCATACAACGTCCTAATGGGCTGACAATTGGAGCAAAACGCGCTACAGTAATGCAAGCAATGTTAATGATCCAACCCTATGTTTGCCACTGATCACTCAACGCCCCCCGACTGGTCCCAGCCCATGGAGGAAGGCCAGCTCTCTATCGACGTCTTCCGTGATAAAAAAGATCTTGTCATCCGCAGTACGGTCGCAGGTGCACATCCGGACGATATTGACATCTCCGTTCACGGAGATCTGCTGACCATCCGTGGCAAGCGAAGCGCAGACAAGGAGGTTCGCGAAGAGGATTGGTACTACCGCGAATGCTACTGGGGTGCGTTCAGTCGATCCATCGTCCTGCCCTACGAGGTACACGCAGATAAGGCCGAAGCAGACATGAAGAACGGCGTACTGG
>WJLE01000148.1 GCA_014728655.1 Candidatus Uhrbacteria bacterium | reverse complement strand
GTGTATAGAGTTTTTCATCGCGGACGAACTTGCGTTGTGAACGACATTTCGTTGCCAGTTGATGACCTTGCTCCTCCAGTTCCATGAGCTCGATATCCACGTCCAGGTTATCTGCGTCTTTGAGTAGTTTCGCTTCGATGCTATCTCGTCGCTCGAATTCCGCAACCGCCTTCGTAAAATCCGGAAGGCTCGTCCCTTCAAAGGTTTCCGTTACGGCCAACGCTTCGTTCGCCTTGACGTAGCATTTCTGAACGTATGACAGATCGGACACGCGCGTTTCGCAGATATCATGGACCAGGGCCATCTTTAGGATTTTTGCTTCATCGCCTTGACCTTCGTGTCGTGCAAGGATTATTGCAAGCATTGCAACACGCATCGTGTGCTCCGGGACGGTTGCAACGTCACATCCTAGATGTTGACGCCATCCGCGCTGCGTATTTCGCAGGCTACCGAGTTCATACAGGAACTCCAGATCCCGCTTCATCGTATCTGCTTCATGCATATGCCCAGGATCGTAACAGGGGATGGAAAGCGCTGCCAGTCCCGACGACGATCTCTTCTCTAAGCAATTGGATCATCAGAATCCTGGATCGCGCTACCGCGATCCCCTTTATTACAAAAAAAGTTCTCAGTTATTGCGCGTTACGAGGTCATTCTCAGGAAACGGGAATGGATGACACGTCGATGGATCGTAAATGGCAGTTGTCATTCTGGCCCTTACTTGAAGTTCCTTGACAGATTCATTGACCTTCTTTATCGAAAGCGTTATCCTTCCAGCGCTTCATTCTTAACCAGTCAATGATTATGATCATGTTTGACGACGAGATGCAGCAGCCAGCAGACGCACCTGCAACGGACGCTCCTGCAGAGGAAACTCCAGCAGAGGCGCCAGCAGAGGCGCCAGCAGAGGCTCCTGCAGAGGAAACTCCAGCAGAAGGCGGCGAAGAAGCACCAGCTGCATAATTCACGTGTTAAGTGAATACAAAAGGAATCCGCATTGCGGATTCTTTTTGCACCCGAAAGGCTATCCACATGCCATATTGACTTCCACGAATCGCGAATCTAATCTTTGGTGGCTAATTCTTAAGCGCATTGCGCCGCATAACGTATGTGGTTTGATGATGAGCAAGACGTCGAAGAGATGGACGACATGGACGAGATGGGTGGGGAGGACTCTGACGACGACGAAGAAGACGAAGAAGAAGACGAGGCGTAGTCGCTCGTCCGATGCGAATATCGCATTCAAAAAAAGAATCCGTTCAGACGGATTCTTTTTTATCGAATTCCTGCGCTGCAACCAGATATACGCGTTGTTCGTAACCACCACGCCGTTCCTTTCGTTCCTTGCGAACGCGGATGAGATCTTCCTTACGTACGCCTTGATGCGCGCAGATGGCATAAAGGACTTCGATGAGGTCGGTCAGTTCATCAATCGATTCATCTTTTTGAAACTCATTCGCTTCCTCGATCAGTTTTTGCTTTAGGAGCTTCCAGTACTCCTCATCGTTTTTCACGGGTCGGAACTCCACCTTTTCCCCTTTTCCGCGAATGAGCTCCGGAACCTTGTGACGGACCAGTTTGTTGTATTGGATCATCTTTGGCATAGCAACGGCATTATCCCTGCCGCGCACGCAAACGAAAAGCCCTGAAGGTATTTCAAGTAGCGTGGCGTTGTCATGCGGCTGAATCATTGTGATGTTTAACTATACGCATTGCCATGACTGTTGCATGATCGGGCTTGTCTTGCATCAACGTGTTCCAGACGATTCGCAGGTCCGTCCGGACGCTGCCGGCATCCTCCGGGCTTGCGGGATCTGTCGGTTAGTCAACAAAAAACTACCATTACGGCAGTCTGTTGTGTGGTCGGGCTAGCGGGACTTGAACCCACGACCTCCACGTCCCGAACGTGGCGCGCTACCAACTGCGCTATAGCCCGATTGGACGGATCTGGCCGTGATCATAGCAGAAAACGCCCGTCTTCACAAGGGTAAAAGTCTGCTATAATTCCTTTTGCCCTACCCGGTGATCCACGGATGGGAATTTGTATTAAGCCACGGTTGACCAGGTCGCAAAAACTCCATACACTGACAAAACCACTAAAAAAATATGCCGGAATCCGCCGTAAAACACCTGGCCATCATCATGGACGGGAACCGACGTTGGGCCAAGGAGCGCGGCATGCCCGGGTTTAAGGGACATGAGGCCGGGTATGCGGCCCTAAAGAATATCGGAGATGCATGTTTGGAGCGGGGAATCGATGTGATC
>WJLE01000147.1 GCA_014728655.1 Candidatus Uhrbacteria bacterium | reverse complement strand
TCTGAATCCCATGTGGCTCACGGGTCAGCGGAGTTTGTTTAAGGGTATAAGAAATCACGTTCGAAGCGTCTGCAAAATCCAGGCTCGTGCCCGTAAGATATAACACATTCATCAACGGTTCGGTTCGTAGAAAGCGAACGAGTGCCAGTGTCTTGTTCGATACGCCTTCCACATGTGGCTGGCTTGCGCGGATGGAGCGGTAACAATCGATGTGTACGATGGATCCGTCCCCGGGCAGTAACCGATGCTCCGTCTCCTCCAGTGTATCGTGACAGAGTGCGCAACGCGTGAGGTTTGGGGAGTAACCGATTCGATCCAACAGCTTTAGTGTAGATGCAGACAAAAGTAGCTTCGTCCGCTCAATGGAGGGGTCCTCCGAAAGCTGGTCACAGACGAACAGCACTTCCTGCAGCAGATGATAGAGCTCCGTGTCTTCAATACCCGGTTTCTGCAAACGTTCGAACAGATCAAAGAACGCTCCGGTGTACGTCAGTGCACCCAGTCGCTGTCGGATCCTGCGGTGACTATCCACCACGCGCGCCACAGCTAACTTATCGAACGCAGATCCTTTGGCGATCATCACCTCCACTTCCATGAAGGGTACCAGATGCCCGGACTGCTTGGACTCCTTCCGACTCGCTCCGCGTGCCACGGCTTCGAGCAACCCATGCGAGCGCCCAAAGAGCACGAGTCGACGATCGTGTTCTCGAAACGGCTCTGCCTTGAGGATGACGGCGCGGTCACGGAGATAAGACATGAATACCGGGTGGTAGGGTGTCGTACGTGGGGGGTTAGAAATACCACTTACGACACCCCTATTGCTGATCCAACCACGTCTGCAGAATCACCTGTGCGGCCACATCGTCCCGTTTCTCTTTACCTCCTGTTTCTGCAACGAGCGTAGATGCGAGTTTTGACGAAAAGGACTCGTCCATCACCTCTACGTTCAAACCCGTTCCCTTAAGCACTTCTACGAATTCCTGTACTTCCAGAACCTGCGCGTTCTGAAGCTGCGGATCCTTAAGCGGCTTTGGAATCCCCACGATGACCCGCTCTACGTCATCCCGATCCGCGACCTCGCCAATGCGATCCGTGAGCGTATCAAACCCCTCGTTGGGAAGCACTCCCCACGGACTTGCAAGCTTGGAAACGGTATCCCCCAGGGCAAGACCGACTCGTTTAGATCCGTAATCGATACCTAGAACTCTCATATTTGGGGTGTGGGGTGTGGTAAGTCGGGTGTGGGGTGTGGGTAAGGTCCCACTGACCATACCTCACTGACCACTCCCGAACCATTATGCATCCGGCCAGGGCGTAATCAGCTCATACCCCTTCTCCGTCACGACCACCGTCACTTCGGAGTGTGCGCACAAGCTCCCATCCTTTGTCGCAATCGTCCAACCGTCATCTAACTGTTCCACCCGCCATCCGCCCAATGTAATCATGGGTTCGATTGCCAGTACCATCCCCGTCTTCAGTTCCACACGCGGTCCACGTGGCTCATGATAGTTCGGAACGGGCGGCTCCTCATGGACACCGTGCCCGACACCGTGCCCGACCAGGTCGCGTACGATCCCGTAGCCAAAGGGTTCCAAATACGTCTGAATCGCTTTGCCGATATCCCCAACGACTCCTCCCGCTCGAATCACGCTCAACCCCTCGACCAGACCCTGACGGGTTCGCGTTACCAGATCGCGGACCTCCTGCGACACCTCCCCCACAATCACCGTCGTTGCCATGTCCGTACAGAGCCCTTTGTACCACAGCCCGATATCCAGGCTGACAATATCCCCCTCCTGCACGAACCGATCCGGCATGGGAATCCCGTGAACCACCTCCTCGTTGATGGAGGTGCAGACCGCACCCGGAAATCCCGGATCGTCATCCGAAATCCGATAATTCAAAAACGACGGCTCTCCACCGGCCTCCTTAAAACGCCGCTGTGCGAGATCATCAAGCTCTTTGGTACTCACTCCGGGTACACACTTCGTTCGCAGTTCGCGGAGTGTGTCCGATAGGATCTTCCCGCCCTGTTTGAGGATCTCAATTTCTTCTGATGTTTTGATTAAAGCCATAAATCCTACAGTAATGGGTAAATGGGTTTTAGTAAATGGCTGGTGGCGAAATGACAAAATCGTAAACCGAGCCCTCAGAAAGGACTGTTTACCCTTCATCTATTTGCCGTTTACCCGATCTAGGGCGTAAACCCGAGTTTCGCCAATTTCTTCATAAGAACCTCATGCACATACTCAATAGACTGATCGCCTTTGATCATGAGCAGGGCGCCCTTTTGCCGGTAGTAACGCGCCAGTGGCTCCGTCATGAAGTGATAGTTTGTCAGGCGGGTTCGAATTGCGTCCTCGGTGTCGTCCTCACGGCGATGAAGATGCCCGCCGCAGACCGAACAGATCCCCTCCTGTGCCGGCGGCGCTTCGACAAGATTATAAACCGTTTTGCACTCCGGGCACTGGATCCGACTAAGCAACCGGCGTACGGCTTCGTCGTCACTGATCTTCAAATAGATAGCACAATTAATGGGAAGAATGCGTTGCAAAAAATTGGCTTGATCTACGGTTCTGGGATATCCGTCCAGCAAGAATCCGTTTTTCAGATTCAACGCTTTGAGCTGATGCGCCATGATGCCGTTCACGAGCTCATCCGGTGCCAGACACCCGGATTTCACATACTCCTCTGCAATCTTCCCCAAGCTCGTCCCTTTTGTCATCTCGTTGCGGAACAGTACGCCGGATCCGATGAGCGGGAGATTAAATTTATCACTTAAGAGCTGCCCTTGGGTTCCTTTACCGGAACCTTGGGGTCCGAAAATAATGGCACGCAATCGCTTCTTACTCATACCACGTGAAGTAGGAATTGGATGATATAAGGGATGCCCGTGCCAAGCAAGAGCGGAACTAGAGCCGGACGTGGCTTGACCGCACCGCTATACGCAAGCCATACGGCACCCAGGAGCAGGCCGACCGTGACGGCGACGCCTTGCCAGATTCCGGCCACAGAGGCGTGTGCGACAAGGATGAGAGGAAGAATTAAGTCTCCCGCTCCAAGAAAGATCGCGCCCGGATCTTTAATCGTGTCGCGGATCTGTTGTCGCAACCCCTTCCACGAAGATGGAATGATGAGACCGGGAATCACCCCGCGATGGACGAATAGCGTTGCCAGCTGCGTTGCAATTCCTTTGGGCCGTCCGGCGAACAGATCAAAGAGCAGAAACGCGAACAGGATCATGGCCAGCTTCTCCAGATGAAACAGGAACGCAACGTGGATGGCGATGCCCGCCGCACCCAACAGGACGAACCCGTTATGCACGAACGTTCTGCGAACTCGTGCCTGAAATACCGTGAGTATCGAAGCAACGACCAGCGCGATCTCCCATGGCAGGATGGACCAGGCATACACCCAGACGCCCAAAAACAACGTGATGCCGATCAGCAACTCAAAAAAAATCCGCGTATTGAACGCCCGAATCACGAACCCGACCAGCAACAACCCGGCGGCGATAAACGCAAAGACCTGCCAGGTGATAACACCGGCCGGAATCGTTGCGGGCATCGTGACAGGGCCAGTGAGGATCGTCCGAACGGCATAGATCACAAGGATCGATAGCATGGTGTAGGAGCCTGGCAAAAACCAGACAGCGCAAGGGATGCCCTTAGAGCACGATAGAGACTTCATTCGTTGAAACACACGATTAAATAACAAGAATGACCTACAGAACACCAACGACCGACGACCGACGACCGATCTGCCCTGAGTATACG
>WJLE01000146.1 GCA_014728655.1 Candidatus Uhrbacteria bacterium | reverse complement strand
CCATCGCGAATTCCGCCCACCGCCAAAATTCCGGAGGGTATTCCGGCGGTCCGGCAAACTCTGCGTTATACGCTTCTACCGCTTCTCGGAAAAGCTCAAACGTCTCAGTAGACATTTGCATTACGTTATAATCGTACTTGTTGGCAATGTTCCCACGAAGGAAAAAAGTTGTTCTGTACTTTATTGGCCCACACTGCGAAGCGATGGACGATATTAGTATCACTCCGTTTGGGGCAGTATATATTTCACTACCCCCCTTCCCAAAGTCACGTCCACGGCTTGTCTGCTCAGTGATTTGTACTACAACAATGTCTTGCATCATTTGAGTTGCTTTGTAGCCTATCTTCTTCATCCTATTCTCCTTTGACTTTAAACGCTATCGCCATAACAAGAGCAGTTAGCGGGTTATGTAAGGCGCGCGACTACTCGAAAACCAATGTCGTAGTAACGGTAGTTCGGATCACTGGCGTAGCGGAAGGCACAACGGACGTAGCTATCATGGCCGCGGAACATGCCGCCGCGCAACACCCGCCGCGTTGCATACCCTGCTTCCAAATCTTCCCGCCCATCCCCCGCCACGTAGGGATAGCTTTCATATGCACTCCGCGTCCACTCACGCACGTTACCACTCATATCCAAACAGCCATAAGGACTTGCGCCTGCTGGAAAACTGCCTACCGCACTGGTTGCTCGAATATTTGTATTATGATAATTAGCCATCTTAGGATTTGGCTGATGCCCCCAAGGGTAGATGCGTCCATTGGGGCCACGCGCCGCCTTCTCCCACTCTGCTTCGCTAGGCAAGCAGTATGTCATAAGCCCATTGGTCAGGGCTGTAAGCCACCGACAATATGCTATCGCCTCGTACCAAAAAACCCCCACCACTGGATGATTTGGCAAACTAAAAGGCTCTTTGTATTCCCTTGGGCCATGCAGATTGAGACTTTGCTTTGTTTCCCAACCGGCTTTTGTCCAGTATGTTGGATTCTCATACCCGCCCGTCCGCACAAAAGCGCTGTACTGCGCGTTCGTGACCGGGCACCGCCCAATCCAATAAGGCTCTTGAAAAGTATACATATGCTGCGGCTTTTCGTCGTCATAGGCGTGTTTGTCTGCATCTATACTGCCCATCAAAAACGGGCCAGCGGGGATGAGCTCTAAACTGTGTCCTAACGGATTAAGGTTATCGCTAGGCTCAGTTAAGCATTCTGGCTGATCAGCGAACTCAGTGTTGTACTGAGCAACGGCAGCTTCAAAGCGGCGGAAGGCATCGTCGGATAAGTAAACGATGTCGTTGTCGTAGGTGTGATTTTTTCCACGAACGTAGAACAAACCAGCGACGGCTTTGCTCACTGCTGGCCCGGCACAGGAAAACAGTACTGCGCCATTGTTGGCGTGAAAACTATTCCTATCCCCTTTCCCGAACTCGTTACACCTGTGTGTCTGATATGTAATCTGCACAGCCCAGTCGCCGCTCTCAAACTTATGTGCCTCGTATTCAATCTTCTTCATCTTGTTGCCCTCCTTTAATTTCAAACGTCACTCGCTCCGACACCGCATAGCCTGCTTCGTTACAATTGTCTATTACCGGGCAAGTACAGCCTTCTTGCACAGCTTCAGGGCTTCCTGGTAATGTGTCCATCACTACTCCAAAAAGTTGTTGTCAGCACTTACCGCCAACAGCAAAACCAAGAAAAAGACTAACCAACTAATAACAATTGAGTACCAGGGGCCGCAGATGTAATAAATGAGCACAGCCCAAGCGGTTGCCAACAGCGCGCAAATAATCACCGGCAAGGTCATAACGGCTTCTCATTCCACTCGCGGCCATCCAGGAGGCGACCGGCAGCTTTTTTGCCGACCCGCGTCACAAGCGTGTCGTCGTCTAAAAGCGTCTGCGTTCTCTGCTCTCCATCAGTGTAGCGAATCTCGCCTTGACCGATAGGTCTCCACGCGCCCCATGCCTTGAAGAAAAACGAGACGCTTGCCTCCTGGCACTGATCTCGCAACAACCGTACCCAATCGGGATGCATTGGGCGCGCGCCCGGGCCTGTTTCTCCCCCGACAATTACGAGGTGAATTGCCCTTTCTCGTTTCGTTCTTTGACCCCGTTCATCCTGCGGCGAGAGTAATCCGCTGTTGGTCCACCCTGCGCCCTGCGCCTCTCTCCCCTCACTATCTTCGAGATGGGGGGAAATGTCAACCAGCCCCAACATCGGCTCAACACTCAAAAACCGTATAACGGCAGGCGCGTCCAAAAGATGCGGAATGCGCTCGTCGACGCGTTGCTGGTCCTCAACTGTTATGCCGAGCCATACATTTGGAAGGCCGTGCCGCACAAGGGGGATCTTCATCTTGTCCCAACGTACCTCTAAACCATTTTGTACAGCCATGTCAATGGCTCTCTTTGTAACCCTAGACCAAAAACCCATTCCGTCGCTCAATACGTCGCGCATTCTGCTTGGCCGCTTCGTGAGCACCTGGTATGTGTGCCTCTGCGTGAGCGCCATTACCGCGAAAATGTCTACCTGCCAATTCATTTCAACATCCTCGTGAAAAAGATCGCTCATCGAGCATACAAACACCTGACGTGGTTTTTTCCAGTGCAGCGGAGCGAACAACTTGTCGCGATGCAGCGTCACATCGAAATGATGCGGCGCCTCTGGATAACCATACCGACCGGCCAGGCGGCGCGCCATCCGTTCTGCGTAGCAATGCGCACATCCAGGGCTCACTTTGGTGCAGCCGGTGACAGGGTTCCAGGTTTCATCAGTCCATTCGATCTTTGTTGGCATTAATAATCTCCTTTCAGTTCCCGAATCTCCCTAAGCACCGATTCCTAGTATTTCTCAAAGCATTTACAATAGACGATCTATACTTCACAGGAAGTCATAGCGTTTCTCAAACCCCGATATATCCATTTCTCTTAAGGTTGGCACAGTTAGCTCGGGCAACCTCTTGACATCAAGGGGAACGCCAAGAATATCATACGACTCCTGTGTCATCAGAACAAGCACTTTATCAACCCCAATATTAATGAAGTAAACGTATGGGCCCGCAAACTCGCTAATCCTACAAAAAACCTCCTCTGAAGAATTTAGAAGCGCCTGACGGATTACATATAGTCGAATCTCGTGCAGTTGCCTTTTTATGCCGTCAACAGACACGGGATCTGCATTTGCGCTGGTACAGATAGTTATCATGCTTCCTCCTTGAACGGGTTTGGCGTCCAGCTATCGCACGACGGGATGCCTTCATAATCATCCTTGAGACCCGGCAACTCGTAATACGGGCCGTTGATGATCCAATCGCCCAACGAAAAGAGAGGCTCATCATCAAAGCATATGAATACCTTTACGCCATATACCTTGAGCAATCCAGCGGGGACATCACCGTAAGTTCTTTCCCAAGCCTCCCATAATTGTTTTGGATACACAGGCAAATTGTTTTCGGCACTATATTCATTGCCAAACCACCCGTCCATCAGCGCCACCAGTCTTGTCGCCTTTGCCCACGTAATGTTCAGTTGTGTTTTTAAGATGCTACACTTTTTGTAAATACCAATATATTGAGAACGGCTCATCTTTAACAGCTTGTCTTCGATCATCTTTTCCGTAATCTCGTCAATGTTCATCATATTCCTCCTCTATACTCAGTATTAGAACGGCACGTCGTCGAACGTTTCTGTCTCGAAGTCAGTGATAATGGTCAGAGCCTCGTCCGACACCTCAGTGACGAATGCCTGCACGCCGGCCTCGGATAGCTCGCGCAACAACACCTCTTTGTGACCAGGGTCAAGGCGTTCAACGCCGTCTACCAGCACGACACGCAGGTCTCCCAACGTTGCCACGGCTATCTGTGTAGCAACGTGCAGCTGCTCGCCAGTGCTCAACTCAGAGATAGGCAGGCCGTTGATAGTCAGTTTTCCCTCATCGACACCAAGCCCATCAACCGGAAGTTCAGAGCTGCTTAAAATCTCAGCCGGCTTTCTGCGCACATCGTCGATACGCTGGGTCAAGCCTTTATACTCCTGCCGGCAATCCTGTGCCTGACGTGACGTGCTCTCGGACATTTCCAGATTGTGTAAGTGTTTGCGGTCTTGGGTATACGTGCGAATGCGCTCGCGGATTTCTCCGGCATTGCCGACGTCCTGGGCCGCAAGCTGACCAACTCGCGCCTCGGCTTGCTGCTTTTGCTCGACGAGACTGCGCTTCTGCTCAAGCAGCGCTTCAATCTGGCCCTCGACGCGCTGGATACCGACCTCAAAGTCCTGGATACTGGCCTCAGCCGTCTTGATGCGTTGTTCATGAGCCTCAATGCTGCTAAGCTCCAACGACGCTGCTTCCAGGTCAAACGATTCGACGTGTTCGCGGTCAAAGTCCGGCGGAACCTTGCTGAACAAGTCCTCGGCCATACCTTCCAGATCGCGCGCGCGCCGCCCGGTATCCCGGCGCAGCTCCATCAGCGCCGTCTCAATTTCGCCTAGCACAATGATCGGGTGCTGGTCGTAATCGACGCCATCCAGCTCCTCGCCATCGGACAGTGCCAGCAACTCGTCACGCGACACGTCGATAGCGATAAGGTCCAACAAAACCTTCGTTTGCTCGGCGTCAGTCATACCGATGAAGTCCAGGGGATTATAGTTGAAGCCTCCGCCCAAGCGGTTTAGAAACGTCTGAGCCCGGCTCACGGCATTCTCGCCATTGGTCAACGTCAGCGGCCCGGCCACGCGCCCACTGCGGTTAATCTCGCGCTCGCCGCGAATGCCGCCTTCTAGCTCAAACAAGATCAACCCGTCTTCCGCACCCTTGCGCACGAGCAGCGAACGCTCGCCGCGATTCGTCAGCGCTACACGAATTGCGTCCAGCACCGACGTCTTGCCAGTGCCGTTGCGCCCACGCAACACGTTAACGCCTCCGCCCGGCAACACGTCCAGGGCTTCAAGTCCCTCGAAATCTTTTACCTGCAATCTGATAATTTTCACTTCGTCCTCCTCAGGATAGATTCTAAATAATCGGCAACCTGCGCGGCCACCGAACTGTCACAGCTAAGCCGTTTGATGTCACGATCCGTTCCAGCCAAAAACGTTTTGAGATAATCTAACACCGCTTCGTTGCCAGCAAATGCGACCATCGCATCTCCAAACAGGCTACGCGAGAAGTCGCCATAGACCAGGTAGTGAAGCCCCCCAATACTGAGCATGGTGCGTGCATAGAGTTCTCGCACGCGCTCATCCTGTGATCTGGCGTACAACTTCCCGAGCAACGCGGTCACGACCAGGTTGACTGACCATTCGTTAGGGTGTGCTTTGACAATGTGCACAAGATTGTGGCATCGCTCGCACAACACGATCAAGTCGCGCCACTCTGACCTTTTACCAATACGCCCGTAACTGCGATGATGAACGTGGAGGCGTCCGCACTGATTGCACAACTGACAGCGCCAACTAGCGCGCCCTTTAGCAGCTTTGGACAAGCGCTTCCAACGCTCAGTATTGAGGTAGGCTTCGTAATTCACACTAACCCCATCTCCCTTACGAAACGGCTTGGGTGCATTGTTGCGTTTCGATACGTTGCGCAACCGGTCAGGTGCACCTCTTCCTGCGCGCGGCTTACGAGCACGTAGCAGATGTCGCGCTCATCCTCCATCCGCGCCTGACCACCGGCGGGAAGAATGCCACGCTGCTCCGGCGGGCGCAGGCTGTACGTGTGCGGCAACAGACCTACGGGCAAACCTTTTTTATCCTGGCCTTCCACCAGACCAATGCCATAGACCACCGGGCGCTCCGTGCCCTTCAACCGGTG
>WJLE01000145.1 GCA_014728655.1 Candidatus Uhrbacteria bacterium | reverse complement strand
GATATCCCGAAAGAACTGTAGGAGTTCCTCCGCGGTGACCTCGGTGATCTCGTATTGTGCAGTACGTTCATGTGGACCGGAGCGCCACGGAACAGTGACGGGGAGGTAGGGTTTTGTTGGCGCACGCCTACGAACGAGTTGTTCGATATATGAGCGTTCGATCCAAATAAGCGCATGTTTGGGCGCGCGGATCGTTGCCCGCCGTATTTCCATACAAAGAATTCGTCGCATTCCTGTTTGATACAACGTTCCCAGATGTGCGGAAAAGCCGATGTACTGTGGGCGAATCTGCGCATAGTTCAGCGGATGTTGATCTTCATCGACCATGGGAATCCTCACATTGTTCAAAGAACCCTCGGTACGTTGACCGAGGGCAGAGTATGCCAGTAAATCAAAAAACGATCAAGCCCTATTTCCGTTCCTTTTGAACTAGAATCCCTTAGGTTTTGCACCGAGGGTGGAAAGCCCTTCTTCGCTTCCGCTCAGGTCTACCTTGATGAGTTCTGCGAGCAGGGGATGCGTTTGTTCCATCGTTCCCCAGACCTCCTGGGCGATTTTTCGGTAGGACGGATGTCCCTTCTTTCCGGAACGAAGTGAAATGAAGTGATCCAGCTCTCGGGCGTTCCATGTCATGACACACCGTCTTCGGTAGGCCATCGGTACGATATATTCCGCCTCGTGTTCATATCCTGCCTTGCGGATTTGCTGATGTAGGGTTGCCGCCTCTTCCATCATCCCTTCGTAAGTCTTAGCCAGCCCGACGTCATCAATTTCTTCCGGGCGAATGTATCCCAGATCCACGCCCAGGGACTGGTTGATTTGGGTGCACATCCGATGACGCTGGACATCGCGCCATGCGCCATAGTCCATGACGATTTCGTGCTGAAATACGGCGTGCTCAAACGCTCGCGGCAGTTGGTCATGCTCCCCGCGTTGCCGCACGGCCTCGCGGATAATACGATCTACCATTTTCGGTTCGTTTCCGAGCTGCGTTTGGATGACGGCGAGTGGTAGCCGGGAGACGCGTCCGAGGAGTGCGGTGGCGATCCGGAGTTCGGCGTGCGCATCGTCGCGTAAGAGTACGACCGGGTGCTGCAGGGTTGCGGTTGGTGAGATGGTTTTGTCTGTGGTTGGTTGAATCAGTTCTTGCTCCAGCTGCTTAAGCGTCTCTGGTAGAGAGGCGAGGTATTCGTTATAGCTCGCGTATTTGAGCAGGGTGGGGAACAGGCGATTTTGCAGCGCGTCGTCCGGGGATTCCCCATCGGCTGCACGCAGGTGACGGATGAGTTCCTCCGCAACTGCGCGTGCTTCTTCATGTTCCGATGAGGCTAATTTCGTGATCGTGTTCGCCCATACTCTGGCGTTTGCCGTCATCCCCAGTTTTCCCGTGGCTGCGGCAGGCAGGCAGGAGCGCGCCACGTCGCAGATCCGCGCCTTGGTAACGGCGGCATAGGCTTTTGGGTGCATCTCCTTGGGCTGCGGGAAACGTTCCAGCATGAGTGGCTTAACGGCATCGAGTATGCGGTCATATAGGTCGTAAAGGCGCTTGAAGTAGTCCGCAACGGCCTGGCCCAGGACGCCTTCGCGTAAAACGGTGGGAACGTGGACGCGATCCCGCGAAAAGACAACATAGCGAGAGGATTTTTCGGTAAAACTAGCCAATCGACTATCTTCTAGAATCTTAATCACGATCTGGCTAACATTTTCGATTGCAACGGAAGCAACGGCGTGTTCCGCCACGGAGCCATGGCCGTAGCCCACGACCCATTTTTCATGGAATGCAGCGGCTTTTTCCAACGACACCTCCATAACGTTCTGGTCGAATGGTGCATCAGATCGGGAGCACTTCGCAATCGCCACGGCGACTTGCTCTGGCGTGGGGAGAACGGTCTCCTTGGCTCCATCCACATACTCCACATTCAGTCGCGTGAGCGGGTAGATGCGTCGTGCTTTAGGGTCTTGCTCGCGTAATGCGGGCTTTGGATTCGCTTCTGGTTGCATAGATTTATAGAAACGGAAGAGGGGGAAGTAACCGATGCAAAATTTGCATGACACTTCACCCCTCCAGCTTATTTTGGATTGTCGTTTGTTTTCTCTACAAGGTTATACACTAACGTCTCCGTGACCGCCAGTTGAGCCGAAGTTCCCACGGTTTGGGCCGTCTGCAGCGCCCTCCACAAAGGAAATTTTTGGATAGGGAAGAATCAGGGATTGTGCGACTCGGGAACCGGCGTTGATTTGGAGGGGTTCTGGACCCGGGTTCATGGCGGCGATGAATAGCTCATCCTCCGGTCCGCAGTAGTCTGAATCGATAATCCCAACTCCGTTCGAAAGGATGAATCCAAATTTCTTGAAGGAGCTGGATCGACTGAACACGAGCTGGACATGACCGGGGGGGATGCCAAACACCAGTCCGGTTCGGATTAACACCTGTTCATTCGGTTGGATGGTGGTATCCTCGATAGCCGTTAGATCGAACGCGGCGGAACCGGGAGTTCCGTAAGTTGGGATAACGGCTCGTGGGTCGATCTTCGTGATTTTGATTTCCATGGTGTTGGTCAATGGATGAAAAGTAAAATGGTTGACTGATATCTGCGGAGTGCGATTCAACCATGCTGCAATTTTACAAATGATTTCCGTTTCTTAATATCTAGCTCCTTCATGATGTCATCAATTTGCTTCTCGTAGTCCTCCACGGATCCATTGTTCATAATCGTAAAGTTCGCGTAGGTCATGGTCTCGGGGATGGTGACTTCCGTCGGAGCCTGTTCGGTTTTCAGGAATTGCTCCCAGGTGATCTCCGAATCATCCGTCTTCTCTTTCCGTCCGCGAATGCGTTCATATCGGACGTTGGGGTCTGCGTTGATTGCGATCAGTTTAAAATTCGGTAGGGCCTTGAATGCCGCCAGGTCCTCCACACGCCGGATGCCATCGATGAGGACCACGTCGCGGTCACTCTGCAGTGCGTCCGCAGCTACGGCATGCGAGAAGATGTCCTCCCCGAATTCTTTACGAAGGATTACGGATAGTTTGATCATGTTCTCGCGAGATTTTGCCAGGGACATGCGATGAAGGACGTGTGACAGGTATTCACTGAACTTAATGTGTTCACCGCCGTACTGTTCGATGATGTAATCGGCTGCATGACTCTTACCTGCGCCGGGAGTGCCGACGAGGCCTAGTAGGTGCGTTGGGATCATACTTTTTGAATTCCTAGGGTTTCGACGTATTGATCGATCTGCTTATACAGATCGTTAAACGAACCGTTATTATCCAGCGTCAGGTCCGCTTTTCCGAGCAGGGCCTTTGCAGTGAGCTCCGTGGAACGCTGTTCGAGCGCCTCGAATGCCTCAAACGTCAGGGTGGATTCCTCGGGCTTCTCACCACGTACTTTCGAGCGTTCGTAGCGCTTGCGAATGTCCGCATCAATGCCGATCAGGTGGAAGTTGGGGAGTTGTTTAAAGATTTCGATGTCTCCCTCTCGTCGCACTCCATCAATCACGATGACGTTGGAATCCGATCGATCAACACCCATTTTTACGGCATGCGCAAGGATGTCTTGCCCCAGTTCGTCTCGTAGTACTTCAGACAGAGCGATCAGTTTATCTCTGGACGCCTCAACCTCGAGCTTCTCAAGCACCTTGCGAAGCATGTCACTGAACTTAATCGTGTCTGCGCGGTAGTACGATTTTAAGTACTCGGCAACGGTTCCTTTTCCGGAAGCCGGGAGGCCGATGATGCCAAAAACGTAGGAAGTATTGTTCATGAAAGTTTTTCGCCAAATGTTAATCCGAAGAGCTTGATGACGTGATCATCCCACTCCTTATTCCGTTCATAGAATTCAATCTCCACCCCCGCATCCTTAAACGCATCATTGATCGGTAATGTGTTGGGGTAATGAACCCCCACGACCACGCGCTGTATTCCCGCCATGATGATTTTTTTTGCGCAGTGATAGCAGGGGCTATGGGTGGTATAGAGCGTGGCGCCTTGAGTGGAGGATCCGCCGGTCACCGCTACCTGCAGAATGGCATTCTCTTCGGCGTGTAACGTCCGGATGCAGTGCCCTTCCTCCATGAGGTGTCCAGCGTCATGACAATGATCGAGTCCCGGAGGGGCTCCGTTATAACCCGTGGAGATGATCCGTTTGTCTTTAACGATCAACGCTCCAACATAGGCTCGGTCACACGTGGCTCGAGTGGCAATAAGCCTTGCCATGGACATAAAATAGTCGTCCCAGGATGGTCGTTGCATAGGTTTTTCGGTTCGATTCAGAGGATAGTATGG
>WJLE01000144.1 GCA_014728655.1 Candidatus Uhrbacteria bacterium | reverse complement strand
ATCCTGCTCGACGAGTGCTCGGAGTTCACCGAGTACTACGACGCGCAGGGCTGGCCGCTGGAGCTGCCCGCAGAACGCCGGAGTCTGTCCGAGTCCATGAAGCGCGAGTTCCAAGTGTATTTGTGGAACTGGCGCGGCTGGCGGAAGGGCGGTTGGCGTCGCGCGACCACTGCGCCCCAGGCGTTCGCCATCTCGCGGCGTCAAGGCGGAATCGTGCGGACGCTCCTCGGCGTCACTCCGACTCCCTGAGGCGAGCCAAACGTGACCGCAACTCAAGACCCAACGTCACTCAACGTTGGGTCTTTTTATTCAATTAGACAGCGTATCCGGCTCGTGATATAACGCTGCTGCGCTCTTTTTGGAGGAGGGATCGTGCATTACCCCACGGAACGAATCTACGAAATCTGCTGCAACGGGAACGTCCGCGAGGACGAAGCGTACCGGAGTCGTGCCGTACAGGAATTGCTGCCAACGGAGCAGGAACGGAAGGACCATGGTGAGAGCCTTGTGCACATGCTCACCCACCTTCCCCCGCCTGCCAAACAACGCAAAATCCTAAATCGTCTTCAGAAGATTGCGAACGAGCACGGCTGTGAGCTAAACGGACTGTCCTGGTGGGATATCAGCACCCGGGAACGCGCGCTCTGCGGTGTTCTGATGCGGGAGGGTCAGCGAATACGGATCACCTTCATGTGGAGGAACGCCAATGGGAACAGCGAGCATCGAACCTTCGGTGAACGATCCGTGCAGTGGGTGCCAGATGCGGAAAGCGCGAACGGTCAACGCCTGTTGATCGAAGCGAATCGCTACAAGGTCATGCGCAACCTGTTTGAAGCGTGGGTTCAACAACCACGATAACCTACAACCCTCGGTACTTGCCGGGGGTTTTTGTTTGTCTGATATACTTTGATCTAAGAGCATAGGTGTATCGATGATTAAGGAACAAGTGGATACGTGCAGGAAGATCCTACAGACCTTACCACCACTCATACCCCTCTGCACCGATACACGTATACACCTAATCACCTAACCCGCTATGAAGCTCAACATCCCCATCCTCCTAATGACCATGCGCGACGGCGCCGTCAGCGATCAGGCCGCGCAGTTTGTTCAACGCCAGCTGGTATCACGCGGTGTGGAATCCGTGATCGTCGACCCGGAAGACTATCATGAAAAAAAATCCTTTGAGCAGGAACACGTACAGCCTTGGTCTGAAATCATGAAAGCTGCTGATGCGCTCGTAATCGTCTCTCCCGAATACAACCACAGCATGCCCGGACCCGGTAAGGAGATGCTGGACACGCTCTACGAGGAGTACGAGAAGAAACCTGTTGCGATCTGCGGTGTCAGTTCCGGGACCCTGGGAGGCGCACGGGTGATCGAGCATTTAAAAACGGTCATGATTGAGTTAAAGATGGTCGCAATCCGTGAGGCGATGTACTTTGCAAAGGCGCGTGAGCTGTTCAATGAGGATGGCACCATCAAAGACGCCTCCTATGAACAGTGGATGGACAAGATGTTCACCGAGCTGTTCTGGTACGCTCACGTACTGAAGGCGGGACGTGAGGGGAAGATCGATGTGGGGTTGTAGTGAAGTTGCTGGGTCTTCCGTATCAGGTCGTCAGGTTCCCAATAATCGACCCATTGCTTCACGACCCAACGCTTAGCAACCTTACGAACGAACTTGACAACTTCTCCTTACTCCGCTATACTAGCCTTATAGTTGGCTTTAACTTCGCGATTTTCTCAAGCCCGCTTGAGGAACTCACGAAGGACACGAATCACGCCGATTCGTTTCTCTCACGCGTTAATTCGTTATCATTTACTGATTTTTCTTAAATCACAATTCTCGCTTTCGAGAACGTCACTTGTCTAACAAACCTGATGGGTTTGGAATAACACAGGAGTTTTTCGGAAGAAACAACATCACATATGGTTGAAAAGAAACCGCAGAAGCGGCGTGCTCCGGCACGTCGGAAGCAAAGTGCTTCTGCTAACCGGGCACAGCAGCAACCAAGCAATGCCCCAAAGGAAACGCGCGCAGCAACACCGAAGCGCCGTCCCAAAAAAAATTCCGGCAATGCCCCATTGAGCGCATCGCTAAAAGAAGGATTCCGCAAGGAAGAAGGCTCAAAGCGCCCAAAGAAAAAGGGTAGCCGATTTGGCCTGCGCGGCAAGTTCGCCCAACTTCCCCGCATGAGTGCGTTCAAACACAAACCGTTCCTCAAGACCGGTTCCGACAAGGATCTACTGGACCCGAAAGGTAAACGACTGCGTATTATGGTTTTGGGTGGAAACGAAGAAGTCGGACGCAACTGCACGCTCATTGAGTATGGCAATGACATCATCTTTATTGACATGGGACTCCAGTTTCCGGATGAAGATATGCCGGGTGTGGACTACATCATCCCGAACATGTCGTACATCAAGGGGAAGGAAAAGAACGTTCGTGGCGTTGTGATTACACATGCCCACTACGACCACATCGGTGGTGTGTCCCACATCGTTTCGAAGATCGGCAACCCTCCCGTGTTTGCAACGGATCTGACCTGCGGCATTTTGAACAAACGACATCAGGACTATCGGGATAAACCCCCGTTGAACCTACACTCGGTCAAGTATAACGACGTCATCCGTCTTGGAGCCTTCACCCTGGAGTTCTTTGGCGTTGCGCACTCCGTCCCCTCCTCTATGGGAGTCGTCATTAACACGCCGGTTGGAACGATTGTGCACACGGGTGACTTTAAGCTCGACGAGAAACCGGGCGCGCAGTCCGTACAAGAAACCGAAAAGATCAAATCTCTTGGTAAGCGAAAAGTCCTTGCGCTCATGTCTGACTCCACGAACGCCGAACAGCCTGGACGTCAGCTGCCGGAGCATGAGATTCAGACGAACATTGACGAAATCATCGCAAATTCCCAGGGGAAGGTCATCGTTGGAACGTTCGCATCCATGATCGCACGTGTTCAACAGATCATTCTGGCCTGTGAACGCGCCGGCCGAAAGATTGCCATCGAAGGTTTCAGTATGAAATCGAACGTAGCCATTGCACAGGAGCTAGGATACATGAAGATCCAGCGAGGCACGCTGATCGACACCAAGCAGATCCATAACTACCCGCGCGATCAAGTCGCCATCATTTGCACCGGCGCGCAGGGCGAGGAACGTGCAGCGCTGATGCGCATCGCGCAGCGCGAGCATCCGTTCATCAACGTGGAACCCGGCGATACGGTCGTCTTCTCCAGTTCCGTGATTCCCGGTAACGAACGCATGGTTCAGCGTGTAAAGGATACGCTCTACCGCGAGGGCGCGGAGGTCATCCACTATAAGATGATGGACGTGCATGCCGGAGGACACGCCAAACAGGAGGATTTGCAGCAGATGCTGGAATGGGTGCGTCCAAATTACCTCATTCCGATCGAAGGACACTACTCCTTCCTGGTCGAACACGCCAAGGCGTCGGAACGCATCGGATTCCCACGCGAGAAGATCTTCATTGCCAACAATGGACAAATTCTGGAATTCGACAGCAAAGGTAACGGTCAGCTCACGAATAAGAAAGTGCCGACGGAGTACGTCTTTGTGGATGGATTGGGCGTGGGAGATACGAACCAAATCGTGCTACGCGACCGGCAGGAGCTTGCCGGCGACGGCATTGTCATCGTCGTGGCTGTCATCGACACACGCGGCGGGCAACTGTTGAATCTGCCCGATATCATCTCGCGCGGGTTCATCTACATGAAGGATAATCAGGATTTGATTCAACAGGCACGTCGCTATAGCTCCAAGATCCTGAAGGACAACAATCCAAAAAGTGCGGCGAACCCGACGTACCTGAAAGAGAAGCTGCGGGACGAATTGGGAGAGTTCCTGTTTAAACAGACGGAGCGCCGACCGATGATTCTGCCGGTGATCGTTGAAGTGTAAAAACTGAATTTGGGATAAAAGGACCCCCTCAGGTAACTGAGGGGGTTTCTTGTAGAACGAGTTGTCGACGACGTTCGTCAACGGTGATTTTGTGTAACCCCTTCCCCCAACACGTGGGACAAACGGGTTTCCGTTCCGGATTCCGAGCAGCGACGCGAGCCCAGTTTCCGCAGAATGCGCAAGGTCGCTTCACTTCTTCGCGACAGTGTTTACAGGTTGCCGAGCCGTCTTCGTTACAAACTGCAACCGGTCGATCTTCACCGCAACGAACACAGATCTCCGTTTCCCTGCACCAGGCTTGATAGCACGAGGCACACACGGGTGTACCGTCCTGATACCGCTTGTGCACGGGCCGCCTCTGCTTACAAAGCCCGCAACGCTCCTGATGATCTAAGCGCGATGCATTACAGCTCTGACAAAGCGGACTGCCGTGCTTCAGACGTCCATACACCTTGCGATGACAACCACAGGCCGCACATGGCTCATAGGTCGAGACATCTCGCGCATCACACCGAATGCAGATCGGTCGCCCCAGATCATCTCGTGCTTGAACCGGTTTGCGTTCACCACACACACGACACGGTTCCTGCCGTATTGGATCACGATCCCTTAGGTACTTCCTACAGCTATTGCAGAGGTAGATCCCAAGCTGCTTGTTTCGAAAGATTCTCCGAGGACCCTTACCGCATTTTTCGCAGATACCGTTCAACGCTTCCCTCCTCTAAAATGAACGAAGCAACACCCTAACCCACGCAAACGGAAACGTCTAGCAATGAGCAGATATGCACGAATAGTTGATGAAACGAGTGAAACCCCCTACAATCCCCTTGCTATGAAAGAACTGTGCTTTTCGGGCATTCAGCCCACGAACGTCGTGCATATCGGGAACTACATCGGAGCCTTAAAACAATGGATCGAACTGCAGCACCGCTTCCCCTGCCTGTTCTGTAT
>WJLE01000143.1 GCA_014728655.1 Candidatus Uhrbacteria bacterium | reverse complement strand
TCCTGGCACAGATGTAACGAACGTTCTGGATGATGGTTCTCCGATCATCGTGACACTTGGAGGGAATTCGGATGAGGCGACTCCTGCCATCCGGGCACTTCCGACGCAGGGATTCCAACCTCCATTGAACATGCCCCCATTCGGGGTTGCGTACATCTCCCCCAGCTCTACGGAGCTCAAGCTCGGATGGGAGACAAGCATTGATGAAGAGGAACAGGAGCGCATCCTAGGGGCGTTTGGGATCTCAACCTTGGAGGAATACACGCTTCCAGATGAAACCGTTGTCCGTGAGTACCGCCCAACGGATCAACTCCTTACCAGTATATCGGGGTCCCTAATCTCCAAACATGGCCAAAGCGGCATTCCACATACCGATCCGGAACGTGGAGCTTGCCCGGGTTCCCTACGCCTGTCTTTGGATCAGGAGGTTCTGACTCCGATCTTCAAGCAATGGAACGTGCCGGTCAGTTGGCAAGAATGGATCGAGAACGTTCAGATTAAAGAAGGTCGGAACGAAGCAAGGATCTGTATACAGACAGAATCGTAACTTATCCCCAGCTCTGGGGATAAATATGAAAACGGCTTAACAAAGGCCCGTTTTTATTATGCTATCCACAGGAATTGAAGAGTTATCCAAAAGGGCATACAATGTAAGCACGGACTTTACAGAAGCCTTTTCCGAAACGGATCAGGCCTACCTGTACATCTATGGATGCGGAACGCGCATCTACTGACCTGTCTCACCCTCTGGTGAACCGAGATTAGATGTATGGATGACTGTACATTCTCAACTGCAGAGGGACGGATATTCAGACCTGTTCACTGAATAACCGATCCATTTTCTAACTTGACCCCTGTCCCGAATACGTGGACTTGGAAAACAAAAAACAAAACGTAAAGTCACTTGGGCACCCCATCAATCAATACAATTTTGGGCACTGCCAGGGTCAGGTTTGAAAAGCAGCACCTTCTAACAGACTTGGAATCGTATCGGTTGCAGCGTCACCCGCGTTGAGCGATGAATTATACCGCTCCGCACACATGTGATACTCCCGATCGTACCCCGAGCCTAGGGCTCTGATGGCATATTATCTAAATATCGGCCTAATCAGGGCCCTTTTCAATTACACGCATAGACGACTGGCATCGAGCAACGAGCTCGCTACCAAGAACCCCTAGGCAAGGCTCAACGGACGATGCGCGCAGCACGTAACCCACGGCCGATCGCCGGCACGGATTCTTGCTCAATTTGCATTCTGCCTATAGACTTAGTTCAGTCTTAAATTGCACCCCTATGACCCTTTCCCAAGAGTTTATCGAGAAGATGAAGCAGGCCCTGATCGATGATCAGGAACGATTGGAGCGCGATCTGAATGATATCGGTTCAAAGAACCCTTCAGAGAAGGGGAAGTTCGATGTCACTTACCCGGAATCCGGTGGAAACTCCGATGATGACAACGCAATGGAGGTTACGGAGTATAGCGATGAGCTCTCCTTAAAGAACCGGCTTGAAAAAGAGCTTGCTGATACACAAAAAGCACTAAAAACGATTGAAACCGGTACCTATGGCACCTGTAAGTACTGCGGCAAGGAGATTCATGAAAAACGACTGGAAGCACGACCAGCCAGCTCCTCCTGTATCGCATGCAAAAAAGCACTGACCCAGGAGGTCTAAGGAGTTGGATCTGGATCGCAGCCGCCTTCGTCGCGGCTGCGATTGTTTTTATTGACCAGTGGACCAAACAACACTTCGCCGCAAATGGTCCGGACTTCCAACAACCGATCATCCCGGGCTTTTTAGACCTGATCTATCATGAAAACCACGGAATCGTTGCGAACGTCCCGCTACCGAACATCCTGACGATCTCACTCACGATTATCGTGATGATTGCCGTTCTCTACGGGATGCACCGGTCCTCCGGCGACCGAAGACGCATCATCGAAGTGATTGCGCTTGCTGAACTTTTCGGAGGTGCGATGGGCAATCTCATCGATCGCATGACGCAGGGATACGTCTTTGACTGGATCCTCCTGTTCAACCGAAGCGCGATCAATATCGCGGATATCGCCATCATCGAAGGTGCGTTTGTGTATATCCTTTGGAGGTGGTTTATAAAAACCCAAGAAAAAAAGACGATCGTTATGCCGGTAACAGAGCATCCCCACAGCTGAGCGCCGTGGGGATTTTTTAGACCCGTATGCAGGTTGGGACTCGACGAATCGTCGGAGCTCCGCAAGGAACTTGATCGGACGGCTGACGAACTCCTTTGCGCGATCCAGGATCTCCTGACGTGCGTTATCCCAAGAGACTTCCGCTTCCTCCATAGGCATGCCAGGAACGTCTAAGCACCGGACACACTTCCAATTTTAGATTTGAAACGCGCATGCAATCCGATGGTTCATGTGGACATCGTATTCGATCCGTGATTTCCCATCCGGGTCAATGGAGCAGACCTCCACCCGCTCAATCGGAGGCGTGAATGGAATCGGGCGAACCGTTTGTATTTCCGCCGACAGGAAACGATCCCCGAAGGGTAGATGCGGAACGATCTTAAGCAGTTCCTTACCACGCCCGCTTAGCGCTTTCAGATCTTCGACAAAACCTTTCAATGAACCCTCCTCCTCGGGAGGAGGTGGATATCCCTTTGAAAAGTTTTTTTTGAATCCTCCTTAGGAGGTGTGCGAACGTGATTCAAAATAGTTATCCACGTCAAGTACAGAATCTCCATGTTTTATCGGCTCTACACACCCTCTTGCCACAATACCAAAACCATGAGACGGACTGGAATATGTCCGTCCACGTATTTACCGGAGCGCTGATCGGTCTGGAGGCGACTCCGATTGAAGTTGAAGCGGATGCCCGCAACGGCTTAAGCAAGTTTTTTATTGTCGGCCTACCCGACGCCATGGTGCAAGAGGCGCGCGAACGCGTGAAAAGCGCCATCAAGCAGTCCTGTTATGCATTTCCCAGATTCACGGTTGTTGTGAATCTGGCACCCGCAGACGTACGCAAGTATGGAACCCTCTATGATCTTCCGATCGCTGCAGCCATCATCGCTACGAAGGAACCACTTGCACCAACCATCGTAAACTCTACGATCATGGCAGGAGAACTTGCACTCAACGGAACGCTCCGACCCATCCACGGCGCATTAAGCCTTGCGGGATTAGCAAAAAGTCATGGATATGAACAACTCATCGTGCCGTTGGAGAACGTCAAAGAAGCGGCATTGATTGACGGAGTCCGTGTGTATGGAGCGACTCACCTTACCGAGGTGATGGATCATCTTCGTGGTACCCGGGAGCTTCCGGTTACACCGCACCAGCGAATTTCGTGCGACGATACCCCGATTCCCGGAATGGACTTCCGTGCCGTACGTGGTCAGGAAACCGCCAAACGCGCGCTGGAAATCGCTGCCGCGGGAAATCATAACGTCCTGATGCAAGGACCGCCCGGAAGCGGTAAGACGATGCTGGCAAAATGCTATCCCACGATCCTTCCGCCGCTTGATCCTTCCGAACTCCTGGAGACAACGCGCATGTGGAGCGTTGCCGGTCTGCTGGATCCCAAACGGGGATACGTGGCGTCCCGACCGTTCCGCTCCCCGCACCACACAGCGTCTGGCGTCTCGCTTGTGGGCGGAGGGGCGATCCCAAGACCCGGAGAGATCTCCCTGGCGCATCGTGGCGTGCTGTTCCTGGATGAATTCTTGGAGTTCCCAAGGCCGGTGCTCGAGAATCTTCGCCAACCCCTGGAGGATGGGATCGTATCCGTGACACGCGTACAGCAGACGGTGACCTACCCCGCGCGTTTTAATCTGATCGCCGCGATGAATCCCTGTCCCTGCGGCTACGCAACGGATCTGGACCGTCAATGCACGTGCGGACCGTTTCAGATTCAGAACTACCAGAAACGATTATCCGGCCCGCTACTGGATCGCATCGATCTACGATTGGATGTTCCAAAAGTTCCAACCGGTCAACTGATGGACCTCTCCTCCGGCGAACCCTCTGCATCAATTCGAAAGCGTGTGATTGACGCACGAAATATCCAACGGGAACGAAGCAAGTCTACCGGAGCGCTCACCAATAGCGAACTCAGTTCCAATGCCATCCGAACCAAGATCCCCATTGATATTGAGGCGAAGCAATTTCTGGAACATGCCGTTGAACGCCTACAGCTGTCTGCCCGATCCTACTTCCGACTCCTTAAAGTCAGCAGAACGATTGCAGACCTCGCAACAACGGCGACCATTCTTCAAGAGCACGTGGCAGAAGCACTCCAGTACCGAAAAAGGACGGAGTTGTAGGTCGGTCGAGGGGTTACGATCATTTACAAAATGGGAACGTGTCCTTCTGCGAATGGCCTATCGATATTCGCGGTTTGAACGTTTCATACCTTTTTTCCAAAACGGATCTACAGACGCACTAAACATCCCCTCATTCAAAAAACATTAAGCTTAGATCCAAGATACGACGCTCTACATGATTCATTCCCCATAACCTGACCGAGGAATTCCGTAGCAAATCCCATAACGTATTTCACGACTTCTACACCATCACCTTTAGCTCTGTGTCGGAACTTGATCTGTGTAGAAGGTATGCGAAAGACTTCTAACTTGTACGGTTGCAATCTTCCAGCGTACAGATGGACCGCACGATCTGAATCTGCAATCCCTGAACACACTACGCCCGTGATTCAACGACAGCGAACAGACCAAACACAACCTACCCGACATAAAGTAATAAAACCCGCACTAAACGACTCAACATCCATTTCAGCCTATTTTCTCGGCAGGATTTAGCTAAATTTAGCCAAAATATTACTCTAAACCATTGACAAGAATCACCAAGGCTGTTAGCTTATTGCGGCTTTTTGCAGATTCCGAAATGGAATCCCTCGGTGCAGGTTTACCTGGAGAGAGTAGCCCGCACCCATCCACATACGACACATCTACGTCTTCCATTAGCGGTCAGCCGCCTAGGACTGCAGTTCCTACGGACCCTTCGGCGCCTGACGTCAGCCGTTTGGCCAAAGATCAGAATCATCGCGTCTTCCATCGGACGGTTCTTCGCGCAGATCATGATTCTCCCCTTCTACAAGCTCGTTACGAGCCTACGTTTGCGTTATGCACGTGTGGCCATGCCGGCGCGCAGCATGATGCTGTTCCTGTTAACAAACCGCTACCTCTTCCATGGCGTGATCGTTATAATCACAGCCGTTACCGTTGGCGTGAACTTCGTGGCACGGCAGGCAAAAGCGCAGGATATCGGACAGACCAGTCTGCTTTATGCCATGGTGACCGGCGGAGACTACCGGACCACGGAGGAGGAAATCCACACGGAACTCGTCGCAACGGATGCACGCTATACCGGATCGGAATCGATCATTGCCGTCCCGGACATCGACTATCACTACGATGCGGTTGCACAGCTCCCCGTCACCGTGCCCAGCGTTCCGGGAACGATTGTGGCAAACCTCGTACCGCACCAAACGGACGAGCCGGAATCACCAACCCAAAAGCGCACGGAAACCGAAACCTACATCGTAAAGGAGGGAGATACGCTTAGCGTGATTGCCAGCCGGTTTGGCGTGAACATCGGCACCGTGTTATGGGCGAACAACCGCTCCGCAACGGACTACATCCGCCCCGGAGATGCGCTTCGCATTCCTCCGGTCTCCGGTGTCCTGGTAGAGGTGGAAAGTGGAGATACGCTTCTGGCGCTTGCAAAAAAATACGGATCCGAAGTGGATGAAATCGTTGAGATTAATAAACTCAACCCGGAAGAACCACTTCCGGTTGGCGTTGAACTTGTGCTTCCGGGTGGACAACCTCCATATACGCCTCCCAAGGCCGTTGCCTACACCCCGAACACGCGTCCGGCGAACCAGTTTGTGACGAAACCCCCGGATGCGAATCCAACACGCGCACCTGCATCGAAGCTCCTCTGGCCGACCAGCGGTCACGTCATCACACAGTACTACGGATGGGGACATACCGGTCTGGATATCGATGGCCACTACGACTCCCCACTCTACGCCTCACATGACGGCGTCGTTGCCACCGCCGGCTGGAATAGTGGCGGCTACGGCCTCCAGGTGCTGGTCGAGGGATCGGGTGTGAAAACCAGATACGCGCATGCCTCCAAGCTTTTTGTGAAGGCCGGTGACAAAGTGCACCGTGGACAGGTGATCGCGATGATGGGAACAACTGGTCGGTCGACCGGCACGCACTTGCACTACGAAGTTTACATCGGCGGCAGACGCGTGAATCCGTTGGCATACATCAAATAACAGCCATAATGGTTAATGGAAACGCTCAGATCGATGAGCGTTTTTCGTTTGACTATTAGGATTCGCTTCGTGTAAGCCAAGATCTGTTTCGATGAACCTACGCTATTACGAATACGATCACTAAACGTAGCCAGCCTTTGACAAACCGACCAAACTCCGTTACGCTCGCCGAACATTATGCAGCAACCAACCATCGAAAACGTCGCCGGCTCCAAGGTAAAACTAACCTTTACCGTCACGCCGGAAGAAGCAAAACCGTATCTGGATGAAGCGGTAAAGGTGTTAAGCGAGTCCAAGCCGATTCCCGGATTTCGGCCCGGAAAAGCGCCTTATGCAGAGGTCGTCAAAGCGTTTGGGGAGATGCGGATCTACGAAACCGCACTTGAACAGATCGTTCGCGCAATGTACATGCGTGCCGTTCTGGACAATGATCTGGACACCGTCGGATCTCCGGAGATTCAGGTAGACAAACTCACGCCCGGTCAGGATTTTCAGTTCACCGTGATCGCTCCCGTTGCACCGAGTGTTAAAAAGATGCCGGACTACTCCAAGCCACTCGTGGAATACCATGCTCGTAAGATCGAGGAGAAAGATGTAAACGTCGCCCTTCAAGATCTGCGAAAGATGCAACGTAAGGAAATCGCTTCCACGGAACCCGCCGGCAAGGAAGACCTGGTCGTCATCGACATGGATATGAAAAAGGATCATGTTGCGCTTGAGGATGGCGTTGCCCGTGACTACCGTGTCTATCTGGCCGAGGAGCACTACATCCCGGGATTCGCGGACAAGGTCGTGGGGATCAAGGAGGGAGAGGAACGAACGTTCACCTTGCCATTTCCCTCCGAACACTATCAGAAGCATCTGGCCGGTAAAGAAGTAGACTTCACGGTGAAGGCAAAGCAGATCTACAAGATGGAGTTCCCGGAACTGAATGAGGAATTCGCCAAATCCTTGGGCATGGAACAGATGGAGAAGCTAAAAGAAGCGATCCGGCACAACCTATCACTAGAGGAGGAAGGGCGCGCACGCGAGAAATCTGAGATTGAGATGCTGGAAAAACTGGTGGATCAGGGAGAATTTTCCGAGATTGCCGAACTACTCGTTAACCAGGAGGTGGATAAGATGATCCGAGAGATGGAGCACTCCGTGGAAGAGCGAGGCATGAAGATGGAAGATTATTTGCAAAGCATCAAACGCACGCGTGACGAGCTGAAGCTGGATTTCGTACCTCAAGCAATGCGTCGTATCCGCACAGCAACGCTGATCAAGGCCATTGCCAAGAAGGAGGGTATCACCGTCTCAGATGAGGAACTCGACAAGGAGACCGACCGTATTTTGCATGGCATTAAGGAAGAGGATAAGGAGGTGCGTGAACGCGTGAGCTCTCCGGAATACCGCGAGTATCTGGCGATCATGATGCGGAACCGGAAAGCGCTAGAACTCCTCAAGAAACAGTGCATCAAGGACTATCCGAAAGAAGAAGAGCACGTCCACGGCCCCAACTGCAATCACGATCACTAACAGATCAAACGTCGCGTTCATCGCGGCGTTTCTGTATGAGACTGTGTTAGAATTCCGATATGCCCACCCTCCGACAAAAACGATGGCTAAGCATCGCGAACCAAGCCCTCCTTGCAGGGGAGAAGATCTCCCTGAAGTATTTTGATTACAACCGAACTTCGCTCTATGACTTCAAGGAGTACCGTGAGATCGTGACGGATGCGGACACGAAAACCAACGATGCAATCCTCGGAGTGTTACACAAACTCACGCCAGAGATCCCTGTGCTTTCGGAAGAAGGAGCGGACATCAACCGCGAGGCGCTGTCTAACGCGGATCTGGCATGGGTGTTGGATCCGATTGATGGGACCACGAACTTTGCCGCACGACTGCCGTTGTGGGGCATCTCCCTGGCACTTGTTCAGAACGGAGAGCCGATCCTGGGCGTGATCAGCCTGCCCAATCTGGGTCAACGCTACCATGCGATCAAAGGCGAAGGGGCGTGGATGGGGAAGCAGCGGCTTACCGTAACCAGCACCAAAAAGATCGACAATAGTTTAGGCCTCCTCTGCTACGGCTATAGCGGCCCCCATATCCAAAAAGGACTGAAAATGATGAATCAGTTTAGTAAGGTGACACGTGCCGCACGTCGACTAGGCGCGGCCGTCATCGAGGCGACATGGGTTGCAAGCGGACGGGCTGATTTCAGCATCCTGAACGGTGTCCGACCTTGGGATATTGC